>CAIWDQ010000556.1 GCA_903911455.1 uncultured bacterium | reverse complement strand
TTCGATATTTGTAATGACATTTTAATATCTTAATGCGTTATCTGGGTTTAATTGAGTCATGAGATTGATTGTTATATGAGTTATAGAGATTTGAACTCATTTTATTCTATTTAGATCAATAATTACTTAATTTTAATAGGTAGTTATAGCATTTAATTTAATAAAGTTCCTATTTAGTGATATAATTTTAGATTTCTAATGAATTATTTGCTTTAATATTAATCGTTATTGCATATAGGAAGATATTTTATTCGTTTGAAAGCATATTTTATCTGTTTGATGACATCATTTATACGTTTGAAGGCATCTTTTATTGATTTGAAGACATCTTTTATTGGTTTGAAGACATCTTTTATACGTTTGAAAGCATCTTTTGTTGGTTTGAAGACATCTTTTATTCGTTTGAAGACATCTTTTATTGGTTTGAAAGCATCTTTTATTGGTTTGAAACTTTTCAAACGAAACAAATATTTTATCAAACGCATCAATTATTAAAACATAGACATTTGTGAAGTCTGCAATCAAATAAAATAAAACATCAAATAACTAAAAGATGAAGTATATTAAATCAAATAATAAAACATACGAATAAATAATCGTATTTATTAAAACAAATATATAAGCAATTAAATAAAATAAAGCGTATTTGAAAACAAAGATTAAGCTATATCCCATCTTAAAAATTTAATTTAAGATATAACTTAATTTTATGAAATTATTATTGATCTAAATGATAATGAATTTTGAATACATAAGGTGATTTTTAAATCTATTGATAAATTTTAAAAGTCAAATTCTATTATTGATTAATTATTTGGATAAAGTTTTATTCAATTTAAAATCAAAATTAAAATAAATAACATCATAATCAAAACAAAGAAAATCAATCAAAACAAAATAATAATAGCGATAAGTATATTTAAAAATGAGACCACTCAGATAGGTGATGTTTAAATACAAATGTCGTCAATGCAAGTAAAAATAGTGAAACAATCTGTTGAAATAATGATGATTGAGATTGCTTCACTATGTTCGCAATGACGACTTTTGTAAAGTAATGTGATTATTAATATCCTGACCCCGAAGTTTCGGGGTCAGGTATAAATCTAAAAAAGACTATTATACCTGTCAGGATTGGAAACCTGACAGGATGCTCTCATATATTTGTCATATCACTTAGTGTGCTGAATGTATTGGAGCTCGCAATGACGACTTTGATGTAACTACAGAATCAAAGATAAAGCGATCTTCAATTCGTAATTCGTAATTCGTAATTCGTAATTCGTAATTGAATATACTATTTACTCTTCCCCTGATTAGCAACAGCTTCCATTAGTTTTTTGATTTCTTCTTCATCACCTAAGAAATAATCCTTAATGAGATTAAGATCATCATCAAATTCAAAAACATAAGGGATACCTGTAGGAAGATTAAGACTAACTATATCGTTGTCGCTTATATTCTTAAGGTATTTAATAATACCACGAAGGCTATTGCCGTGAGCAGCAACCAACACTTCGCCACATTCTTTAAGCTTCTTCGAAATATTATCCTGCCAGTAAGGAACAATACGTTCAACAGTTTCCTTTAACGACTCTGTTAGAGGTAATAAATCCTTATCAACATCAGCATACTTAATATCTAAACGAGGAGCTCTCGGGTCATTCATCTCTAATGCTGCCGGTGGAACATCATAACTTCTTCTCCAGATATGAACCTGTTCATCACCATACTTCTGAGCAGTTTCGGCTTTGTTAAGGCCCTGCAACAAACCATAATGCTTTTCGTTGAGTCTCCAGTTCTTTTCAACTGGCAACCACAACAAATCCATTTCTTCAAGAACAAGATTCAGAGTCTTTATAGCTCTTTTAAGATAAGAAGTGTAACAGTATTTGAACTGAAAATTGTTTTCTTTTAAAACCTGACCAGCTTTTATGCCTTCTTCAACACCTTTAGCCGATAGATCAACGTCAGTCCAGCCTGTAAAACGATTCTCTTTGTTCCATTCACTCTCTCCGTGACGGATTAAAACTAATTTCTTCATATTGATTTTGATTTACCTCACCCCCAACCCCACTCCTGGGAGGAGAGGGGAGTAAGCAAGTATAGTTAATTATTAATTGTTAATTAAATATCCTGACAGGTTTCCCATCCTGTCAGGTCTAAAAGCCTTTTTATATTTATACCTGACAGGAGAGAAAATACCTGTCAGGATTTATTACACATTTAGTCAATTTCATAACTCCAAGTACTCAAGGCACTCTAAATACTCCCCTTCTCTAGTTTATTTTTCGACGACAAAATTACTAAAACTATTCCAGCTATTATAAAAGGAATGCTTAAAAGTTGTCCCATGTTTAATGACATATTACTTTCGAAGTTCACCTGATTCTCTTTCAGGAACTCTATTAAAAATCTTACCATAAACAAAGCAATCAAGAAGATACCGAATATCATTCCAGGCTTTGGTTTGCCATCTTTCATATAATAATATTTTATTAAAGAAAAGAAGATAAGCAGATAACCCAATGCCTCATATATCTGAGTAGGATGAGAAGGAACAGTATAAATAGGAGCCGCACCTTTTTCCCATTCTTGAATGTTAAGTATAAATTGGAATGCCCAAGGTAAATTTGTTGGATGTCCGTATATCTCTGAATTCATCAGATTACCAGACCTTATAAAGACCCCTGCAAGAGCCACTACTATAACAATTCTATCAAGTACCCACCAATAACTTAAGCCTGTTTTGCGATGATATAAAACAAGTGCCAGTATTATAGCAACAGCTGCTCCATGACTTGCCAAGCCACCATGCCAGATATATAAAATCTCTAAAGGATGCTTAAGGTAATCACCGGGTTCGTAAAACAAACAGTGGCCAAGACGAGCACCAATAACCGTAGAAATGATCATATATATTGCAAGTTTATCAAGCAAAGGAATAGGAACTCCTTCCTTTTTAAAGAATCTTTCCATGATAAGATAACCAACGTAAAAGCCTAAAGCAAAGAGTAAACCATACCATCTAATAGATAGTCCGCTTATATGAAATATCTCAGGACTTACGTTCCAGGTAATGAAATTTAATAGCATATTTTTTTTCAGCAAATGTAGTAAACATTGTATTGTTAAAAGGAGTGATTAACTTTTTTTATGATAAAGTTAATTTCTGTTAAGTTAATTATCCCGATATTTGCAATTGGAAATCATACACGTAATCAATACACATTTTGGTAAAGGAATCCGGTAAAAAGAAGAGGCAATGGCTTATAAAACTTAAGAATAAGTATAGGCTGGTTGTGATGAATGACGATACTTTTGAAGAGAAGTTATCGTTTCGTTTGTCGCGATTAAATGTATTTGTTGCTTTGGGAACTTTGTCTATCATTTTAGTTTTCCTTACAACTTATATTATTGCGTTTACCCCTTTGCGGGAATATATACCCGGGTATACCAATCTTAAACTTACAAAAGAATCATATAATAATGCATTAAGGTTAGATTCGATGCAAGCTGTTGCAAGAAGTCAGGAGTTATATCTTTATAATCTTAAATTATTACTAGATGGTAAAATAATTGTTGATAAAGTGCAACAACCCAGAGATACAACAAAGAAATATAATACTATCTTACTTACAAAATCAAAAGAAGATTCCATACTTCGTCGTGATATGGAACATAAAGATAAGTATGAACTTGCTTCACAAGATTTGATGATACAAACTGACGAACAAGCAAAAGCTAATTCATCCATTAATAGTTTCCTATATTTCACACCATTAAAAGGAGTAGTTCTTAATGGTTTTGATATTAGTAAAAAACATTATGGAATAGATATTGCAGGGAAGAAAGACGATGTAATTAAATCAGTTCTTGATGGTACTGTAATATTTGCAAACTGGACATTGGAAACAGGTTATATAATAGGAGTTCAACATCAACATAATTTAATTTCTGTTTATAAACATTGCTCAGCATTACTAAAAAAGACAGGTGATTATGTTAAAGCAGGTGAAGCTATTTCTTTTATAGGTAATTCGGGTGAACTAACTACAGGCCCACATCTTCATTTTGAATTATGGTATAATGGTAGTCCAGTTAACCCTCGTGATTATATTTCTTTCTAAATAACACTTCTTCAAACTAATTTAATGAAAAAAAGAGTAGCTATTTTAGGTTCAACAGGCTCAATAGGCACACAGGCTTTGGAAGTTATAAAGGAGCATGCTGATTTATTTGAGGTAGAAGTATTAACAGCGCATTGTAACGCAGACCTATTAATAAAACAGGCAATAGAGTTTCAACCAAATGCAGTTGTGATTGGTTCTGATAAACTATATAGTAAAGTTTTTGAAGCATTAAATCCTCATGATATTAAAGTGTATGCAGGGGAAGATTCACTTACTCAAATAGTGGAATCAGATAATATAGATATAGTTCTTGCAGCTATTGTTGGTTTTGCTGGTCTTAAATCTACTATTAGAGCCATTGAATATAAGAAGACTATCGCTTTAGCGAATAAAGAAACATTGGTAGTAGCCGGTAAATTAGTAACAACTTTAGCTCGTGAAAATGGAGTAAACATTCTACCTGTTGATTCAGAGCATTCAGCTATCTTCCAATGCCTAGAAGGTGAGTTTCAAAATCCAGTTGAGAAAATATATTTAACAGCTTCAGGCGGTCCTTTCAGAGGAAAAGATAAAGAGTTTTTAAGTAAGATTACAAAAGAACAAGCTTTAAAACATCCTAACTGGGAGATGGGTAAGAAGATTACCATTGATTCGGCCTCAATGATGAATAAAGGCCTTGAAGTGATTGAAGCTAAATGGTTGTTTGGTTTAAAACCTGAACAAATAAATATTATAATTCATCCACAATCAATCATACATTCAATAGTACAGTTTGAAGATGGATCAATGAAGGCTCAAATGGGTTTACCGGATATGAAATTACCTGTTCAATATGCTTTATCATATCCATATAGACTAAAAAGTAATTTTCCACGTTTCAACTTTGTTGATTATCCTGAGTTAACTTTTGAGAAGGTAGATAAAGATCTGTTTCGTAATTTAAATCTTGCTTATGAAGCAATGTTACAGGGCGGTAATATGCCTTGTGTTTTAAATGCGGCAAACGAAGCAGTAGTATATGCTTTCTTAAGGGATAAGATAGGCTTTTTGGAGATGCCTGATGTTATAGAAGCATGTATGCAAAAGATGCAGTTTATTAAAGAACCGGGATTTGATGATTATGTGAATTCAGATAAGGAAGCAAGACGAATGGCTCTTGAAATTATGAATTATAAATTATGAATTGAAATAAAAAAAGAAGAATTGAAATAGTACATAGAATTAATAAAAAATAAAGACAAAGAATTAGGAGTAAGAATTAAGAAGTAAATACTAAACATTCATAATTCATAATTCATAATTCATAATTAACAAAAAATAATACTACAATTAAATTATGGGTGTATTAACACAGATATTCGGATTAATATTAAGTTTATCAATACTGGTATTACTTCACGAATTAGGACATTTTACTTTAGCAAAACTTTTTAAAACAAGGGTTGAGAAGTTCTATTTATTCTTTGATCCATGGTTCTCTTTATTTAAAATAAAAAAAGGAGAAACAGAATACGGTATCGGCTGGTTACCATTAGGAGGTTATGTTAAGATATCAGGGATGATTGATGAATCAATGGATAAAGAAGCACTTAAGCAAGAACCACAACCATGGGAGTTTCGTTCAAAACCGGCTTGGCAACGTTTCTTAATTATGATTGGAGGAGTAACTGTTAACTTTATTCTTGCATTGATCATCTATTCAATGATATTGTTTACCTGGGGTAAAGATTACTTACCTGTAGCAAATGCAAAATATGGATTACAGTTTAATGATGTTGCTTTAAAAGCAGGATTACAGAATGGTGATAATATTATTAAAATAGATAACAATTCAATTGCTAATGTTGATGATATTCCCGGATATATTTTAAAAGGAAAGATCAAAGAAATTACTGTTGACAGGAATGGTCAAATAGTTAATATTGCTATGCCAATTGATTTTACTGAGCAGTTAATTAAAGCCAATGAAACTAAATCAATTCTTGATCCTAGATTCCCTTTTGAAATTGATATCGTAAAAGGCAATCCAGCTGAGAAAGCAGGATTAATTCATGGAGACAGAATAATTGCACTTAATAATATTCCTGCTGCTTATTGGCAGGATTTTACTTCTAAAGTTGATAGCTTTAAAGGAAAAGAAGTTGAGATTACATATTTAAGAAACGGAGTTGAGTTTAAGAAGAAACTAACATTGACTGAGAATGGGAAGTTAGGTGTACAACCGATTAATCCTGTAAAGTTATTAGATTTTAAGAAGAAAGAATATGGCTTTTTCAGTTCAATACCTGCTGGGATTGGTTTAGGTTTTGAAACTCTAAAAAAATATGTTACCGGGTTAAAATATATATTTACCAAAGAAGGAGCAAAACAAGTTGGTGGTTTCAAAGCGATAGGAGAGTTGTTCCCTAAGTCGTGGGATTGGGAAAGCTTCTGGAGCCTTACAGCATTATTATCAGTAGTACTAGCTTTTATGAATATATTGCCTATACCAGCATTAGATGGAGGTCATGCAATGTTTTTAAGTTATGAAATAATAACAGGAAGAAAGCCAAGCGATAAATTCATGGAATATGCTCAAATAACAGGTATGATCATTTTATTCGGCTTACTTATATTTGCTAATGGAAATGATATCTATAAATGGTTGTTTAAATAAGAATTAGTTATAACTAAAAGAAAACCGCTTAAAGATGTAAATCGTTAAGCGGTTTTTTTATTTATAAAGCTTTCATTACATAACATTAATTTCACCGGAAGGTACAAAATCTTTAATTTGTTGTTCGGTTAGCTTTCCATTAACCCATGTAGGATCAAGATTTGCATTGTATTTATTGTAAAAGTTAATAGCAGGTTGGTTCCAATCCAATACTTGCCACATCAAGCGGTGTGCATTTACTTCTTTACATTTTAAAACTACAGCATCAAATAACAATCTGCCAATTCCTTTGCCACGCAATGGCTCTTTTACAATTATATCTTCAAGATAAATACATTTACCTTTCCAGGTTGAATAGGCATAATAGTAAAAAGCCATCCCTGCAATAACATTGTTTTCTTTGGCAAGAATAATTTCATAGATTCGTTTATCACCAAATCCATCACGTTCCAACTCTTCAAGAGTTATAGTAAATTCTTCGGGTGCCCTTTCGTAAGTAGCAAGTTCAAAGATTAAATCCATTACTTCGGGTAAATCTTCTTTAGTAGCAAAGTGTAAAGTTATAGCCATGTTTATATTTGAATTAAGCTTGCAAAGTTAATTTATTTTCCAGATACCGAAAGTATAATATTAAATAGAAAGAAATGTTTTGCTTTCCAACTTTATTGAGCGATAATAAGTATTACTAATATCGTTTCAACGACGACTCATGTTATCAACGCGACAAGTCTTGTAAACATAACGACGGGTCTTGTTTGTTCGACGACGAGTCCTGTTTATATGTCGTCGAGTCTTGTTTAGTCGACGTCGAGTCCTGTTTACATCCCGTCGACTCCTGTTTAGTCGACGACGAGTCCTGTTTACATCCCGTCGGGTCTTGTTTAGTCGACGACGAGTCCTGTTTACATCCCGTCGGGTCCTGTTTAGTCGACGACGAGTCCTGTTTACATGTCGTCGAGTCCTGTTTACATCGCGAACGACTTTATCAGAAGTGTCAAAAATAATGTGCTAAATATTTCAACGATTAAAAGCCTCTATTACAATACTTATACTTTTAGTAATTATTATGGTATAAAAAGGTAATTATTTATAAATATCACTCTACTAATATTATAATGATTAATCTTTATTTTTTTGATTTTGTTTCCTATAAATGCTTGGAGAGATTCCCGAAATCTTTTTAAAGAATCTGGAGAAGAAAGAAGTATAATTAAAATGAAGACGATGAGCAATATCATCAAAACTCAATTCATTTTCTAATATTAATATCTTAGCTTCCTTAATTATTATATTATTTGTAAAATCTTGAATAGTAATTCCGTCCGAATCCGGAAAAATTCTGGAAAGATAATCATAACCATAACCCATCTTTCTCTCAATATAATCTGAGTTTTTTTCATTGTCGGGTCTTTCAACTTCATTTACCATAGCTATAATTACAATTTTAATATCTTTTCTAATGATTTCATCTTTCGATTTTATCAAACCCATATCATATTCCTTTAGGTTTTTATCTAAAGTCTTGTAAAGCTCATCAGATATTTCACCAATTATTTCAGCTTCACCATTTCTTACATTTTTATATTCAATGCCAAGATTAGTAATTTCATCTTTTACTACTTTTATACAACTTTTGCTATCCATAGTTCTTATATGTAATATCGTTGTATTTTCTTTCAGATTTTCCATAATATTTTTGATTATTATTAAGAATACAAATATAGCTCTTTATTTCCAATATCAAGATGTAAAAATTATGATGTAAAATGTGTAATGTAAAATTGAAAGGTCATAATACATTTTACTTTTTACATTTTCCATCATAATTTTAACATTTAAACTACATCATAGTATAAACATTTTCAGAAATAGTATACGAGATTTAGTAAGTTATGGCAGTACCTTTGCACAATCAAATATTAATAAATAAAGCTAATGAAAAAAACAATTTTAGGTCACATGGATGTCTACAATTTGGTCGATAAATTTTACGACGACAATCTCGCCAAATTCACAACACATCCCAATATTATAGCTACTTTTGGCAAAATCAAAACCAATAATAAAGACCTGCATGATTTTGGTGTTATACAAACCCGAAACAACAAAGGATTAACTGAAAATAAAAAGACTACTAAGCAAATTTTAGCTATCAATATACTATTAAATGCAGGAGTTGCAGCAGCATTTTACGCTAATAACGGGAATACAGATTTATTTAATAATTTTAATTTCCCACCTAAATCTTTCCCACGTACACGTCCCGAAACCATGTTACAAATAGCCGATAGAGTTATTGATTCACTAACAACTAATCTTTTACAACTTGCAGGAACTGGTGTTACTACCATTTCTATTGCTGCAATTGCTACTGCCCGTGATAATTTTATTGCTGCTATGAAAGAACCTGCTGCTACACGCAAAGCAAAAGCAGTTGTTACAAAGCAAATTTCTGTATTAGACAAAGCTACTTTCAAAATTATCAGAGAAGAATTAAGCAATCAGATGTTAATATTCATAGTTTCTGAACCTGATTTATACGCAAATTATCTTAAAGTTATTGATATTACAGCCGAAGGAGTACACAAACACAATACACCTAAAGTATTAACATCAGATGTAACAGTACAAGCTATTCACGATCTTACCGAAGAACCAGTAGTTGGTATAATTGCCGAATTTGAAGGTAATGCCACTATTTATACAACTGATATTAATGGAATGTTCACGGCTAAGCAAACTTATGGTGAGCATTTATGCCGACTAGTTGGAGTTAATTTTATAGCTAACAGTTTTACATTTAATAATACAGCAGCAGGATATACAATTATTATACGCATGGTACCGACAGGAGTATAATTAGGATTAATAATATATATTTTAAAAGAAAGTTGCAATTGTTTAAAAACTATTGCAACTTTTTTTATTTTTATAATTTTGATGTGAATTTTAATAGTATATTTGCATAAAAGTTTTACAACATAAATACACAATGACTGGAGAATCTTTAAATATACAACAAGACCAATTGGATAAGTTGAAACAACTTTTCCCTGAAACATTTACTGAAGGTAAGGTTGACTGGGAAAAGCTACAGGCAACGCTAGGGAAAGAGAATATTGAATTCCAAAACGAACGTTATGTTTTAAACTGGGCTGGAAAAACTGAAGCTTTTAAAGTTTTGCAGCAATCTACAACTGCTACTCTTAAACCATGTCCTGGAGAAGGAATAAATGACAACTTCTTTCTCCCCTCTCCAACAGGAGAGGGGTCGGGGGTGAGGTCTGAAAATGTTTTTATTGAAGGTGAAAATCTGGAAGTACTTAAAGTACTCCAGAAATCTTATTATGGTAAAATAAAATGTATTTGTATTGACCCACCTTACAATACAGGCAGCGATAGTTTTATTTATCCCGACAGTTTTAAAGAAAGCAAAGAAGAATACCAAAAAAGAATAGGTGAGAAGGACGAAGAAGGATATTTATTAAAAGAAGGGATGTTTCGCAAGAACAGTAAAGATAGTGGACATTATCATAGTAACTGGCTAAGCATGATGTACCCCCGTTTGTTTCTTGCTAAAAACTTATTGCGTGAAGATGGTGTTATTTTTATTCATATTGATGACAATGAAGTTCATAATCTTCGTTTAATTATGAATGAAATATTTGGTGAAGAGAATTTTGTAGGTTGCTTTATATGGAGAAAAAAAGAAGGGGGCGGACAAACTGACGAATTTTTTGTAACTGAACATGAATATGTTTTAGTATTTAGGAAATCTTCAAACTTTAATTGGCAGGATGAAATAGAAGATGATATAGAAACAAATTATAAATTATCTGATGATAATGGTAAATATAAAATTGTAAAACTAGCTAAATGGGGTAGTGCTGCAAGAAAAGAAGATAGACCGACAATGCATTTTCCAATCATTACACCAGATAATACAGAAATCTTACCAAAAGCACCTGATGGTGGTGCAGGTAGATGGCGGTTAGGTAAAAAGAAAATGGATTTAATAATTAAATCAAATAGTATTCATTGGGAAAAAGTGAAAGATGAATGGATTCCATATGAAAAAAATTATTTTGATCCAAACAAAGGAAAGACAATTAAGAATAGAAGTATTTTATATAATTTAGCAAATACTGGAGATGGAACCAATGTATTAACAGAACTTTTTGGGGTTAAAGATATTTTTGATAATCCTAAGCCTATTGAACTTGGAATTAAATTTATTGAAAATAACATTGATGATGAAGAAATAGTTCTTGACTTTTTTTGTGGCTCTGCATCAACTGCACATGCTATAATTGAACAGAATATGAAAGATGGTATTAACAGAAAATATATTTTAGTTCAATTACCTGAAGAAACAAAAGAGAATAGTGTAGCTCGACTTAATGGATTTAATACTATTTCTGAATTAGCTATAGAACGTATTCGCAGGGTTATTAATAAGATTAATGAGGATAAAAAAGAAAATAAAAACCTTTTTACTGAAACAGAAGAAAACAAAAACCTTGATTTAGGTTTTAAAGTTTTCAAACTTTCTTCTTCCAATTTCAAAATATGGAGAGGTAATGATATTACAGAAGATAATATAGAAGCACAGTTGGATGCTTTTACTGACCCAATAAAAGAAGGAAGCGAAAAAGAAAACATGCTTTTTGAGTTAATACTTAAAGCAGGATATTTGCTAACTGATAAAATAGAAACAGTCGTCATTGCGAGCGAAGCGAAGCAATCTCAGAAAACTGAATTCTATTCTATCAATGATGGTGAACTTATAATTGCATTAGATGAAATGAATCAAAATTTGATTGAAACAATTATATTAATTAAACCAAAAAAAGTTATAACTTTGGATATTCTTTTTTCAGGCAACGATCAACTGAAAACTAATACAGTATTACAGATGAAAGATGC
>CAIWDQ010000555.1 GCA_903911455.1 uncultured bacterium | reverse complement strand
TTATTAACATTTGTAAATTAAAAACACCCTCTGATATTCAGATAGTTATCTCCTCACTTTTTAGGTTTTTATAAATACTTGTTATACAGTACATTGCAAGGGTTTGGTAATAAAATATGACTACCTTTGCCGACCATCATACGTCGGCACACATCTGCGGACATTTCTATTTAAAAATACTCTTTTGAAAATACGCAAAAAAGTGAGAAATCCTGACGACTTCGTGCCAGGCATTATGGATGGGTGAAGGAACTGGAGCCTGACCATGCTAAAAAAACAATGACCGGTTGTTCGCCGGTCATTGAAGAAAGTTACCTCTCTTTTTCGCTATCTTTAGTTTCTTTTAATTACCTGTTTTTCGTTTGTTTTACGGTCATACAGCGTTACAAAACGCCATTCAGGGTACTTGCTATCAAAATGCGATTTAAGACGTTCTAAGCTCGTTTGTTTACGGAATGTAATAAACCCTTTGTTGCCTATCGTTTCATTGCCTGTACACACTATTGCATTGAAATTTTTGTAGTTCATACTGCCTTGTTGAATCCTGAATCACTAAACCCAAAAAACTTATCCCATTTCTTAATCATATCGTATTTACGTTTAGCATCGGAAGCCTTAGCTCCTACCGTTGCATTATAGTAAACCTTTTCAAACATCATGCCCATGCGATATTTTTCTTGCTTTGTTTTTTGTCCTACTGTGTACATATCCTTAATCTCGCCTATGGACATACCCCGTTCTATTAACTCCATAAAATGTATTACAAGCACCTGTTCTATTGGTTTGAGTTTACTTGTATCTGGTTCACGTTTCATTTTAGGCTGAAAATTTTTATCTAACATTGCTCTGCCAATTTCTTTTAGCTTTGACTGCGGAAGCTCCATCAGCTCCGACAGTCTATTTGTGATGCCAAAATTAGTAAAATAAATTTTATCCTTCAGGGTAAATTCATAACGCATTATAAGATTATTTTGTATTTCAGATTGTAGATCCGGACTTAAAGAACAAAAGAACTCAGCGTTCTTATCACTCTGTATCTCTAATGATTTATTATACCATTTAGAAAATACCTTAGCAAACGTTGCTGTATCTCTATGATAAGTTTGCAAACCTATACCTTTATCTTGGTTATCATAAACCTTGCAAAATTCAGGAATGCCGTTAAATCGTTCTTGCATTACCTTTAACCATGACTTAACCTCACCAACTTTTGCATGAGGTAAAAGAAAATCTGTTTTGTAATCCAAATCCTTGACGTAAATTTCATTGTATATTGCTTCTACATTAGTAAAAAACAAATAACCTTTAGACTGGAGAAACAATAAAACATCTATAACGGTTTGTTTTTGTATTCCATAAAAATATTGTTCTCCGGCTACCTTTGCAGGGAAGTAAATTAAAATCTTGTCAATGGTTTGCTTCGGAAGTATTTTTTTCACTTTAGCAATATAGATTTTATGGTTTTGGTATGGTATCTCTAAACTACTACGTTTAAAATCATTCAGAGCCTCGCCAGTATCTTTATCTATTAGCGTAAAATTTTCAGGTATCTTAATAGCTGAAAAACAGGCAGCATCTATATAAAATTTGCCCGAATCAATAAAATATCTTTGTTGTGGGATTATACTTTTGTATCTTTGCACCATCGTTTAAAAATATTGCCTGCCATTAAGAGCTACTAACTCAGGCAGGCTTTTTTATTATCTTACTCTTTCTCCTTTAATCCTTTAAATGCTTTTTTAGCATCCGATGGTTTCCAATCGTGCTTAAATACTACATGGGTAATCATGCCTGAACGAGTAATTTTTTTACCGCATATTGGGCAAAATGGTTTTTTTATTGTATCCATTATCTTATTCTTTTACATAATAGTACAATATATACTTATCTCCGGATTTATTAAATACTACTATCTCCTTATTATCGTATGATCTAAACTCTCCGATAGGTATTTCATCCTTTGCTATAAATACATCATATTCTTTAATCTGTTTATTAATTGAAGCTAATGTAAATGTACCAATTTTAGTAAGCTTGTTACGTTTAGCATAGCCTTTAATATCTTTTTTATCGTACCGAATAGCTTTAACACCTGAATCTATCTTTCTTTTGCGTTGCGCAGCCACAATACAATTATGACTACAATATTTACTATCGTATCTCTTCGGATAATAGATAGTGCCACAAATCTCGCATGATGCCACATGGTAACCTCCCTCATCGTTCCTGTAATCGGTGATTGGTGATTTTTTCGGTATTGTTTCTAAAATTGCCATAGCTTATCTCCTTTTATTGTTTTATTAATAATTACGCAAAAGTACATTAAGGTTTCCCGTATAGCA
>CAIWDQ010000554.1 GCA_903911455.1 uncultured bacterium | reverse complement strand
CAAACCAAAAAGTTGCATTTATAAATTGAATTCAGCTTTGTATTATTGCTTAGTTGGTTTAATTATGAGAGTATAATAATTTAATTATATCATTTGCATTTTACCTACTCTTTCAGATTCCCAACCCATTCCTTTTATATCATTAATATTTCCACAACCACTTTCTATAAAAAAAATGTCTTTTAATTTATTTAATTCTGATTTGATAATTTTACGATGTATTAAGGTCCCTTGCTTTAAAGAAATTATTATCAATTGAAGATATTTATCATTACTGCTCCATCTTTCATTAAAATCAGAAAAAGATTTATATAATTTATTAAAAACACCAGTTTCATTTTTATTGCAAATTGTCCCTTTATCAGTATTATTAAGTAAAAGAATAAATGCACCATTGACTGGTTCATGCAATAATTTTAAGACATCTTTCCCTATATTTTTAATTATTGCATTTTTGTGTTTAAATTCTATATTTAATATACGATTATAAACATTTAAAGTCCTTTCAAAAATGCACATGTCAAGTGATGCAGACCGACCATCTTTGTCGGGATTTAATTTTTCATACAATTTTCCTAACCTAAATTTTTCAGTAGTTGGAGTTTCAATTGAATAAAATAATTCAGGGTTAGCTATTTTGAATTCTTCTATAAATAAAAGTCGAAGTTCTTGTTCTGAAATTCGATCTATTTTTTTAGTTCCTTGTTTTTGAATTTTAATAGGAAAAATAAGATGTTCTATTGAATTCCCACCATCTTTCTCAAAATCCATTGAAGCAATTCGAGCTAAAACATTTTTACTTATTTGAATTACATCCATCATTTTTGAATCTTTTAATATCATACTTTTTTCTCTGTCGCAAATTTAAAAGACTTTTCTTCGATTTATTAAATTACAAACTTTTCACAACTTGACTATGCTTCAATTGCAATATTCAATGCCCAGTCATATCCACTTTCACGTAAACAATATTTTACTGCAGATGAATATTCTGAAAACCTATGTGCTAATTCAATTAGTTCAATTTGCTTTCCTCGAATACTCTGTCTTCTTGCCATGTCAAAATTTATTACCTGTAATGCAAGTAATTCTTGAACCTGTCTAATTAACCTTGCAGTTTTTCTATATTTATCTCTTCTTCCTTCAACAAGACCTGTCATATTTAAATTCATTCTTCTGATTGTATATTCTGCTTGAATATAATCTCTTGAAAATACATCAGCTTCTTTAGAACTTATAATCCCTTCATTGTCAAATTTTAATTTGTTGGGGTCTTCTGGGTCTGTAGGGTCTAAGAACCGTATATCTTCATGCTCCAAAGCATCTGCTGGAAAATTTGCTTTGTTTGCATTAACATGAAAGTAATCTCTCTTACGTACATTGCCAGCAGGTGCAGAGTAGCGATAGTTTCTCCAATTAAAAGCCAACCACCAATATCCGCCTTGGTCATGCCCATTTTCATCAATTGCTTTTGATTTTGGTCTGAAATGGTCAACATGGCAATGTGCAAAATCATTTACTGATTCAGAATACCAACACTTACGTTGCAACACATTGCAAAAATGTTGTTTAAGTTCTCCCCACATATCTTCATTGTCCTCAATTATACCTGCCCTATCAGCAGGTACAGCAGCTAAAAGTTGGTTTGTCAAAACATCTGCTTTGTTCAACCAATCTTGTTCAGGTTCGTGATTATCTATGTTTACAAAAATCATTTTTTCTTTCCTTGTTCTTTAAATATTTCGTCAAGAGTTTCTAACGCAATATCATTTTGCTCTTTCAATTCCTCTGATGTGTATTTTTCTTTCTTGAATTCGTCTCTCTCACTTATCGCAACAATAAATCTCTGATATAGAGGATCACGGTCTGTTGTATTTATGCCCAAACTATTTAAGTTCTGAAAGATTTTATTCAGTTCAGTTTTTTCTTCTGCAGATAATTCTCCTTTTTCTTGTTTTATTAGAAGTTCATTTCTTCTGTGCAAAACACTTGAAGTTTCTTCGTCCAAAGTAGTTGGCAATCCAAACAACTCACTTGTCAGAATGCCAGCTACGCCCAATCCTTTTGGATCAATGTCAGGTTTTATCGCTGTTATTTTTCCATTGTTATTAATAAACATTCTCACTTGCTCTTTTACTAAACTTCCAATTACTAAAGGGTCGTGAGTATTCAGAATTATTTGAGTTGCATCTTTTTCAGTATTGATAACATCTTTCAAATATTGCAAGTAACTCCATTTCCAAACTGGGTTTAAGTGTGTGTCGGGTTCGTCAAGCAGAATTAACGATTCTTCATCTTTTGTGAATTTGAGTAAGCCAATAACAGTAAGTAGTTGTTGTTCTCCTTCACTTAATTCTTTAAAACTTAATTCTCCATTCACATTTTTCTTTTTCACTTTCACTTTTACTTCTTCAATCAAATCGGATATATACGTGCTTTCTAATGCCTTGAAAAACCCTGTATTTGAATCATAAATCTTGGCAAGTTTCTTTAATTTTTCTTTGTTGCTTATATATAAATAAAGCCTACGTTGTTTCGTGGTCTTTCTGAAGTTAATGGGGATAGTAACTACATCATAAATTGGAGCAATGGACAAGTCCCAAACCTGTTCCAGAAACTTTTTAACAATTCCATCTGCACCCCAAAATCTTACATCGCCTTTGCCATTCCAACCTGGTTTATGTAAAACAAAAAGAATTGATTCCAAATCTTCAATTCCTAAAACGGTTTTCAAAAATTCAATGGATTCTTTTTCCTGTTCTTCAAATGAGAAATATGCTAGTAAAACAAAATAGGAGTGAACTGTTTGTACATAAAACAATCTTCGCAAATTGTCAATTTCGCTGTGTTCAACATCATGTTGAATAATTATATCGTAAAACCGTTTTTGATGTTGGTCAAAATGTTCATTAAGTCGGTTGCTTGTTCCACTGTAATAAGTGAACACATACTTTGGTAAATATTCATTCTTGTTTCGGTTGAATTCTGCTGAATTGGTTTTCTTTTCATCTACCAAAAAAATATATTTGCCTGAGGTAAACTCAACTACAATATTTCTATCTCTGCACTTGTATTTTATTTTGTAGTCAAAGTCACAAGGTTTTTCTAAGTCAAGGTATTTGAAAATTAGTACTAACGATTCAATGAAGTTTGACTTGCCTGTGGCATTTTGTCCGAGTAAAACCGTTTCCATAAAATTCTCGTCAAGATTTATTTCAAACTCTTTGAGATTTTTAAACTCGGTTATGTTAACATAATCAATTCTCATGGGGTGCTAATTTTAAAAATGATTCCATCCCTCGTTTTTCTTCAACTACCAATTTCTCAATATCTATTAAGCGTTTCAACTCGGCATAAAATGCTTCTATGTCATCATAGTATTCGCTGTCACCCCATACAAAAGTTGCAGAAATAGGTTCTTGGCTTGATTGAAGAATTTCAATTATTTTCATATTTCTTCGAACTAATATTGTACCGTGTATTTGCATGTTACTTGTATTATGTTTTAGTGTTTTTTCTTTCTCAATTTCATATGTTGTTGCTACTCCTAATGCTTCATTCAATAAAGTTTTAATTAATCTTTCAATTTCAATTTTGCTTTGGTTAATACTCTCAATTAATCCATCACTTAGATTCATTAGCTCCTCTAACTTTTTTACTATTCGTTTTTGTTCTTGAATTGGGGGAAGGGGAATTATAGCTCTTTGAATCTTTTCTAAAGTAACACGGGTAATTGCTACTCCTGACATATCTTTTCTAGTTGCCTTATAATAAAATGGACTTCGTAAAGCATACATTAAAAATTTATTTTCAATAAAAAATGAGGGCTTTAATAATGCCACACTTGAAAGCATACTGAATGGCTCTTCTAAATTATTTATTGTTACAATGCCTGTTGTAGCACCGTCTTTAATGTATAATATATCTCCTTTCTCTGGATTACATCTTGCGAATATTTCTTTATGAACTTCATTTGAAACATAAGTGATTTTTGATAAGTCAATTCCGATATCTTTTATGTTCTTAGCAGTAACGTACTTAAAATCTCCTTTTTCATAATTTGGTGGTGAATTGTGGGTTCCATCAGTAATCTTCAAACAGACTTCACTAAGTTTACACCACACCCAATTTTCTGGAATATCAAAAGGAATTTCTTCGGCTTTAATTGGTAGGAAACCTTTTTCTTTTCTAATAATTTTTTCATCAATAAGTTTTTCCTTTTCTTCTTTTATTTTTTCAAGTAATTCTATTGCACTGCCATCTTGCTTACTCTGCTTAGTTAATTTGCCTTGCATCGCTTCTTGTAGAAATGCTTCACGCAGTTGTTTAATTAAGTCTTGTTGATATATGAGTTCTGTATCAAGTTGTAAATTTTGGTTTTCAAGTTTTGAAAAATGTTTAACAACTTCTTTCTGTTCCATAATATTATCTGGAATAACAACTTCCAAAGGTAACAAATGCTTTGGTTTGATTTCAGTTTTTATTCCTCCCGGCACTTGTTCTTTTATCGCCCTTTTAAATTCAGGGCTTTTTAAAAACATTTTCAGAAAATCAATGTCAATTTTCTTATCATCAAAACTGTAGGAAGAATAATGAATGGTTGCAATCACATCTTTAATGCCGCGATAAATGCTCATTGCGCCTTTTTCTACATTTATGCCTGAAATAACCAAATCACCTGACTTCACTAAAATCATATCGGTTTTTGTTGGTTTGTCAGAAAGGTGTATTTTCCCTGAAAAATCAATTTTATCTATTCGTTTCAATCCCGAAATGTTTATATCATTTGGTTTAAAACGATTTTCACGATTAATTAGAAATTCTCCTAACTTTACTTTTCTCCAACTCATTTCACCGCTTCTTTTAACTGGCTCAATAATGAATTGCTTTTCCCAAAACTTTTCTCCAGCATCTGCATTAGTTCTTTGCTGCTATATTCAAGTACTTCCTCTTGTTTGGTTGGATTTTTTATATCAAGGTCGTAATCTCTTTCAATAATGGTGTCAATAGAAACCTTCCAACTGATTTCACTTTCCTCTCTGTTGTTCCACCATTTTTTAATTGGGTTAAATTCTTCTATTTTTATTGGTCGAGTTTTACTGTATGCTTTTACACCTTCAAGCATACGATGCTGGTAATACCAGACCTCTTTCGTAGCAAAATCATCGGACTCGGAATTTGTAGATTTAACTTTGTCAAAAAATAATAAGTTAGTAGCTACAGTTGCATACGGTTGAAAAACTGAATTAGGCAAACGAATTATTGTATGTAAGTTGCAATCTTTTAATAGTTTTTCTCTTATCCTTTGCTTTAATCCATCGCCTGTTAAACTACCATCTGGTAAAACAATACCTGCCCTACCTCCTTGTTTTAGCAAGTGAATAATCAAAATCAAAAACAAGTCTGCACTTTCTTTTGTCCGAAAGGTTTGTGGAAAATTCTTTTCATTATTATTTGCAACAATTCCACCGAAAGGTGGATTAGCAAGTATTATATCGACTCTATCTTTTTCAATAAATGTACTTAAGGGTTGGTCTAGTGCATCGCCAAAACGTATATTTGGAACTTCAATATCATGCAGAATCAAATTTGTCGTTGCCAATAAATATGGAAGGGGTTTGTATTCCCAACCCTCTACATTTTCTTGCAAAGCTTTTCTTGCCTCAACACTATTTGCTTGTTTCTTTAGAATTTCAATTACACAAGTCAAGAAACCTCCAGTGCCACATGCAGGGTCTAGAATTTTTTCTCCTTCTTTCGGATTGATAATGTAGGTAATAAATTGTGTTACTGCTCTTGGTGTGTAGAACTCTCCACTTTTACCTGCACTCTGTAATTCTTTTAAAATACTTTCATACAACTCTCCAAAAGCATGACGGTCTTTGGCAACATTGAAATCAATTTCATTTAGTTTGTTCAACACTTTACGAATGTTGATTCCGCTTTTCATGTAGTTGTTATTTCCTTCAAACACTTCACGAACTATCAATGCTCTTTTATTTCCTGTGCTTACATCAAGGTTACGCAGAGCAGGAAATAATTTACGGTCAATAAATTCTAACAGGATGTCGCCTGTCATTCCTTCATCATCTCCAGCCCAATTTCCTTTTTCTTTTACCCAATGAAATTCAGCTGGGATTGGGGATTTATATTCTGCATCCATCAACTCCAATTCCAAATCCTTGTCTGAAAAAATTTTTAAGAAAAGCATCCAACCTAATTGCTCAATGCGTTGTGCATCACCGTTCAACCCTGTGTCTTGCCACATGATTGTTCTAATGCTTGCTATTACTCCTGATATATTACTCATTTTTTTCTATGCTGTTTTATATAATTCATATTCTAAGTCTTTTATGGCCTCAAAATATTTTTCTCTGCTACCAAACTGTTTTATTATTTCAATTGGTGAACCAAATTTATTAAACGGTTTTATTCTTAATACTTCAATACTTTCAATGTTTTCAATTCCCTCATCAGCGTATTTGTCTAACAACGCTTCTAAAACCTTTTGGCTTTGCTCACCATATTTTGTAAAATAATTCCGTTTTTTCATATTGTCGGCTCTTTCTTTTCGTGTAAGAGGGGGTTGGTCATAAGCAATATGACAAATCAAATCAAACAAGTCAAGATTTTTATCAACTGCTTCCATCAATGCATCAATTAAAACTCCTTGTTCTAACAATTCTGCAATGATGGCTTCTTTTCTGTCTGTTTTATTCCACATATTTAAAAAATCATCTAATGAAGCAAATTTTCCTTTAATTATTTTTTTGGTATGATCTTTTAAACTTAAAGTTATCAAAGCACCATTTTTATCGTAATACATTTCTCTTTCAGAAAGTATTGCAACATCAATCCCATTTACATAAACTTTTTTTCTTTGCTTTTTTTCCTCTCCATAATCATCTGAAATATTTCCATCAGGATAACGAATACTAGGTTTTTGAAATTTAATTTCTTCGCCTGTAATTTCGTCAATACAAATCGTAGTATTTTCTTCCTCTTCAATAACTACCAATGATAAATCTTCGTACTGTGAAACAGGTTTTATACGAATTGGATCTCCGTCAAATTCTTTATCAGCAAACAAATCGGTAGCATATCTAAAATCAAGAATAGTGAAATACATTTTTCCAAAATCCTCATTGATTCGTGTTCCTCTACCCAGGGCAAACGCATATTAAAATTAACAACAGTCTGTTGATAAACTAAAATAGAATGGGTTTTAAGTAATTAAAAATATAAAGAT
>CAIWDQ010000553.1 GCA_903911455.1 uncultured bacterium | reverse complement strand
TTGCATTCGCCCGATAATAAAAAGGGCGAATGCAATTCGCCCCGACTGGGGAAAACGAAACGACGGACGAGAAAATAAATTAATAACAAAACAAATGACATATAACCCAAATATCCATCACCGCAGATCAATCCGATTAAAAGGATACGATTATTCGCAGGCAGGCGCATATTTTATAACAATATGTTGTCAGGATAGGGATGTTAGTACGTTGGGCGAAATTGTTGATGGTAAAATGATATTGAATGATTATGGTAACATTGCCTATAACGAATGGGGAAATACCCCAAATGTTCGCAAAAATGTAGAATTGGATGTTTTCGTAATAATGCCAAACCATTTACATGGAATAATTATAATAAATGATATCGGTAGGGGCGAATTGCATTCGCCCAATATAAAAACGGATCAAAATCGTAAGGGCGAATTGCATTCGCCCATTATATCGGGCGAATGCAATTCGCCCCAACCGTCCCGACAGGGATTTAGATCGCCATCGCAAACAGTTGGTGCAATTGTCCGCGGTTTTGAAGGTTCAGTTATGAGACAAATAAATACGTACGAAAGTCGTAGGGGCGAAATGCTTTCGCCCGATAATGAAAAAGGGCGAATGCAATTCGCCCCGACGGATTCGTCCGATAATGAAATGGGCGAATGCAATTCAATCAATTCAAAGGGCGAATGCAATTCGCCCCGACAGGTTCAACCGTCTATTTGGCAACGCGATTATTACGAACATATAATACGTACCGATAAATCATATCAACGAATTTCTGATTATATAATAGAAAACCCTGCTAGATGGGAAGACGATAAATTTTATTTAGATTAATTATGAGATTTACAGAAGAAAAATTAGAACAGGCGTTTATTGAATTATTAGGGAATGAATATTTCCCACACCACTTTGGTAATAATATAAAAAGAGCCGTTGACGAAGTATTAATTGAAGAAGATTTGATAAATTATTTACTATCTAAATACCAAAATAAAGGAATTACTCTTAACGAAGCTAAACAAATAGTACTTAAATTAAAAACCTTACCTTCTTCTGATCTTTACGAAAGTAATAAAACGATTATGCGTTGGTTATCGGATGGTTTTATCTTAAAAAGAGAAGACAGAAATCAAAAAGATATTCATATTGAATTGATAGACTACAATGGTTTGGATGCACAACTTTGCAGTCCTGATATTGATACTATTGTTGTATCGGAATCTAACGAACAATATCCACCTGATTATAATATTTATAAATTCGTTAACCAGTTAGAAATAGTTGGTTCTGAAAAGCGAATTCCTGACGGAATTATTTATATCAATGGTTTGCCATTGGTAGTGTTTGAATTTAAAAGTGCTATTCGCGAAGAAGCAACAATCTACGATGCTTATAAACAATTAACAATCCGCTATCGCAGAGATATTCCTGAGTTATTTAAATACAATGCTTTTTGTGTACTTAGTGATGGGGTTAATAATAAAGCAGGTTCGTTTTTTGCACCTTACGAATTCTTTTATGCATGGCGAAGAGTAGCTGGATTAGCAAAAGATGTAGATGGTATCAATAGTATGTTTACAATGGTTCAGGGGATGTTTAATCAGAACAGGTTAAGAGATATTATCCGTAACTTTATTTACTTGCCTGATAGTTCAAAGAAAAACGAAAAGATTGTTTGTCGGTATCCTCAATATTATGCAGCTAAAAGATTATATGATACTATTAAGATTGCTCAGAAACCAAAAGGTGATGGTAAAGGAGGTACCTATTTTGGTGCAACCGGTTGTGGTAAAAGTTTTACAATGCTTTATCTGGCTAGGTTGCTGATGAAAAGTAAACATTTTGAAAGTCCTACCATAGTAATGATAACAGACCGTACAGATTTAGACGATCAATTGTCGGGACAATTTACCAATGCTAAAAGATTTATTGGTGATAATACAGTAGTAAGCGTTGAAAGTAGAGCCAACTTAAGAGAATTGTTGCAAAACAGACAAAGTGGAGGCGTATTTTTAACTACTATTCATAAGTTTACAGAAGATACAGAATTATTAAGCGACAGAAATAATATAATATGTATATCTGATGAAGCACACAGAAGTCAGGTTAACCTTGATCAAAAAATAAAAGTAAGTGAAAAAGGAGTTTCTAAAACGTATGGATTTGCTAAATACTTACACGATTCTTTCCCTAATGCAACTTATGTTGGATTTACAGGAACTCCAATTGATGCTACTTTAGATGTTTTTGGCAGAGATGTTGATGCTTATACCATGACAGAATCAGTAAGAGATGAAATAACTGTAAGAATAGTATATGAAGGAAGAGCTGCAAAAATAGCTTTAAAAAACAATGAACTTGAAAAGATAGAGAAATATTATGAAGAAGCTGCTGAATTAGGAGCTAACGAATATCAAATAGATAAAAGTAAACAGGAAACTGCAAATATTTATTCAATTCTTGGCGACCCTGACCGTTTACAGGCATTAGCTGAAGATTTTGTGATGCATTATGAAAACAGAGTTTCGGAAGGGTCTACTGTAATTGGTAAAGCTATGTTTGTGTGTAGTAATCGTAAAATAGCTTATGATCTTTATAAAAATATTATTGCATTAAAGCCTGATTGGAATGAAATAAGAGAAGCTGAAGAAGGAGTAGAACTTACGGACAAAGACAAAAGAGAACTCAAACCAATTGAGCGTATCAAAATGATAATGACCAGAGATAAAGATGATCCAAAAGAACTTTATGATTTATTAGGGACAAAGGAATATAGAAAAGAATTGGACAGGCAATTTAAGAATGAGAAATCAAATTTCAAGATTGCTATTGTTGTTGATATGTGGCTAACTGGTTTTGATGTTCCTTTCCTTGATTCAATATATATTGATAAACCTATTCAGCAACATAGTTTGATACAAACCATATCAAGAGTTAACAGGAAATATAAAGATAAAAATAAAGGATTGGTTGTAGATTATATCGGTATTAAAAAACAAATGAATCTGGCATTAGCTAAATATAATAAAGGTGATGAAGATAATTTTGAAGATATTGCCGAATCGTTGATTATTGTTAAGAATCATTTAGACCTTTTAGCAAAGCTTTTCCACAAATTTGATAGTACTAAGTATTTTAAAGGTACGACTCTTGAACAACTAAATACTTTGAATTTAGCAGTTGAATTTGTACAACAAACAAAAGAGTTTGAAACCCGTTTTATGGGTTTGGTTAGAAGATTGAAAGCAGCTTATGATATATGTACAGGTAGTGATCAATTGGTGCAGATTGAAAGAGATTACACTCATTTTTATTTAGCTGTTCGTTCAATAATATTAAAATTAAACGGTGGTGAAGCACCCGATACCGCTCAAATGAATGCCAGAGTAAGGGAAATGATTAAAGATGCTTTGGCAAGTGATGGAGTTGAAGAAATATTTAAGTTAGGTGATGAGCAAGAAACTGAACAAGATATTTTTGATGCAGACTATTTGGCTAAAATTGATAAAATAAAATTACCAAATACAAAGATTAAATTATTACAACAATTACTCAAGAGAGTTATTGGAGAAATACTAAAAGTTAATAAAGTAAAAGGTGTTGATTTCTCAAAAAAGATGCAGGTATTAGTTGAAAGATATAATCAAAGAGATGAAAACGATTTATTCAGAAGTGAAGTATATGAAGAAATGGCAGAACAACTTACTAATCTAATTTGGGAGGTACACAAAGAGTTTTCTGCAGGTGATGCTCTAGGAATAGACTTTGAAGAAAAGGCATTTTATGACATTCTTCTAGAATTATGTGTTAAATATGACTTCACTTATCCCGAAGATAAATTAATAGAACTTGCAAAAACTGTTAAAGACTTAGTTGAAGGGCAGGCAAAATATCCTGATTGGAATAAAAGAGATGATATTAAATCAGCATTAAAAGCTGGCTTAATAATGCTTTTAGATGAATTTGGTTATCCACCTGTAGAAAGAGATGAAGTTTATGTTGAGATTTTTGAGCAAGCAGAGAATTTTAAGAAGAATAATATAATATAATATAGTACTCTTTCTAATTCATAGTTTGTTAACATTGTGCTAAAGCACAATAAATCTACCTAATCATTCATCCCACGTACTGAAGTACGTGGCTATTCAAAAAAGAAAAGAAAATGAAGTTAAATTTTTTTCTCATTTATATTTAAACCCTGACTTTGGTTATAAAGGACCTCACCCCAGCCCTCTCCTAAAAGGAGAGGGTGTAAGACAGCAATTTATTTAGTTTATAATTCATTTAAACAAAGTTGTCTTTCTTCTTCTCATTTATATTTAAACCTTGTCTTCTGTTATAAATATTAAAAACATAATAAAAATAAAAAAATCAGCTAAGCGTAATGAAACCGCTAACCGGAAATGAATTATTAGTAATGCCTTCCTTCAGTAGTTAGAAATTATGAATTTGGAAGCATTTTTATAAGTACCTTTGCAAAAAATCAAATGAGAAAAATAATGGAAAATAAAGGAGAAATCTTAATATATCAGTCAAAGCAAGGTACTACTAAGATTGATGTAAGATTGAAAGATGAAACTGTTTGGCTTAATCAAGCTCAATTGGCTGAATTGTTTCAAACCGATAGAAGTTCTATTGCAAAACATATTCAAAATATTTATGATACTTGTGAACTGCAAGAGGATTCAACTTGTGCAAAAATTGCACAAGTTCAAAAAGAGGGGAGCAGAAACGTAAAACGTGAAATTCTTTATTATAATCTTGATATGATTATTTCGGTTGGTTACAGAGTGCAATCTCATGTGGCTACTCATTTTAGAATGTGGGCAACACAACAGCTAAAAGAATATATTATTAAAGGATTTGTATTAGATGATGAGAGATTAAAGCTTGCAAGGAATAATTATTTTGATGAACTGCTTGCAAGGATTCGCGACATACGTAGCAGCGAGAAATTATTTTATCGTAAAGTATGTGATATCTATGCAACAAGTATAGATTATGATGCAAACACTGAAATTACTCAACAGTTTTTTGCAACAGTACAAAATAAGTTTCATTGGGCTATACATGCGCATACTGCTGCTGAACTCGTAAAACTAAGAGCGGATGCTAGAAAACCTAATATGGGATTAACTAATTTTCCTGGTGATCAGATTAGAAAACAAGATGTAGTGATAGCTAAAAATTATCTTGACGAAAAAGAATTAGACCATCTCAACCGTATAGTAAACCAATATTTAGAGTTTGCAGAATTACAAGCTATGCAACGTAAACCTATGCACATGAAAGATTGGATTGAAAAATTACATAGCTTTTTAACTCTTAATGATAGAGAAATATTAAAACACTTAGGTAAAATAAGTCATGATGAAGCTGAGGAATTTGCAATGGAAGAATTTGAGAAATATCAAAAGCAATTACAATCTCATGAACCAGACGAATTAGATAAAGCGATTAAGAAACTTTCATTAAAATCAAATAAAAATAACAATAAAGACTAAGAAATTCTTCTTCTAGTTTATATTTAAACCTTGGCTTCGGAATTAATCGCTAAGACGCTTATCGGCTATGTGGTGTGGAAGAATCCCCCCAGTTGTTTGTAGTATGCTGCCGTAGTGAGTAGTTTGTAACTACTCACTAAATAATGTGTAGTTTTCTAAACTACATTCCAAATTGTGCTAAAGCACATTAATCTTATCTAATCATTAACCCACGCACTAAAGTGCGTGGCTATTCAAAAAAAATACATCCCCCTAGCCCTTTTAAAAAGGGGGAATAAAAACTACATTACTAAAAGCAGATAAACAAAAGCGAAAGGAGCTGCAAGTAATACAGCATCAAATCTGTCGAGTATTCCACCATGGCCTGGGAGTATGCTTCCTGAGTCTTTTAAGTCAAGACTACGTTTTAATAAGGATTCGGTAAGATCGCCGAGAGAGCCAAAGATTACTATTATTATTGCCATCCCTAGCCATTGCAGTAATGAAAGTTCAATTACAAATAGTGAAAGGATATAGGCTGTAAGTAAGCTAAATACAAATCCTCCAATGCTTCCTTCCCATGTTTTTTTTGGTGATATTCGCTCAAATAATTTATGTTTACCGAATTTCATACCTGTAAGATATGCAAAAGTATCGTTGCTCCATATAAGGAGGAAGAATCCTATTAAAATTCCTTTTATATATTTGTCGTGTTCGAATGCAGGATTAGTAAGGAAATTTAAAAGTGATAAAGGTAAGGCTACATAAAATATTCCTAAAAATGTAAAAGCGATATTAGTGAAAGGGGTTTTGTGTTTGCGGAATAATTCGATAATAAACTCGATGAATAGGAGAGGGAGAAGTATTAAAATAAAATGATAATTGGAATTTGAAATTGCGATATACGATGTGATGCAAAATAACAAAGCTGAAATAATAATACCCGAAAAGCCTAATGGTTTAGAACCTGTTTTGGAAATGACTCCATAAAATTCGGTGACACCAAGTATTGTAAAAATAAGGAACACGAACGAAAATGCATAATGGTTCCATAAAATAGAACCAATTACAAGTACTACAAAAATTGCACCTGTAATTGTTCGTTGCAAAAAATTACTCACTGTTATCGTTATTTGTGATTATTTGGTTGGCATTTAAAACATCGCTGTTGGAAACATACAATTCAACTTCACCAAAGAGATAAGAGGAATCCTGCTTATTGATAACAAAAGATTCAATATCGTTTTCGAGCAGTAAACCTCTGATCAATTCGATTTCAAATAATTTAGAGGAAGTGTATATCTTAACCCAGTCTTCTGACATTATTTTGATTAAACAGCGTCATCAACCAGAAAAACATATATTTCTTTTGGTCCGTGTGCACCTAATACTAATGTCTTTTCGATATCAGCAGTTCTACTAGGACCTGTAATAAATGTAATCAACGAAGGATAGTTAGGCTCATATTTAAGCTTCACTTGTTTAAGAGCATGTTTAAGATCAGGCACAAGCTGAGAAGCATATGCTAAAACAATATGTACTTCAGGATATACATTCATACGTCGGCCTGACATCTGACGTGAAGAAATCATGATAGTTCCCAAACGTGCTACAAGATACTCGCAAGTTGTGATACCAACATTCTGTTTGAGGAAA
Organism: uncultured bacterium; assembly: GCA_903911455.1. Classification (GTDB taxonomy): domain Bacteria; phylum Bacteroidota; class Bacteroidia; order Bacteroidales; family JACABE01; genus JBAXLO01. The sequence goes on along the minus strand of CAIWDQ010000553.1, from coordinate 6,878 downwards.
TCTCCTTCATTATTTGAAAAGTCAATACCACCTTTTTGTAATATAGCCTGGATATTTGTATCAATACAGTATAAATCTGTCCAATTCTTTTCGCTAATTAAAGCTTTAAAGGTTTCTGTGAAATTATTAATGCTCTCGCAATACACAAAATTACCGGCAACTTTATTTAAAGCTTCAGCAAAAGTAATATCAAGAGATTCGGTGATGTCCTGATATACATTTGACTCAAAATCTATGTTAGGATAAGGATTATCTGCTTTATCAATGATAGCATTTCTAACCTTTTTAAGAACTTTTTCTTTTGATGTACTTTCTTCCATTTTCTTAAATATTTATATTAATAATGCTCAAAATACAATTAAAAATTATATGATTTCTTCTGAATCAGTAATAGGTAAAGTCGTATTAGTATTGTTTTCAGCTAAAAGATTATCATCATTTTGTGGTTTTACTCCTTCAATTTCTCTATCTTTATCAAAAGGACGTTTTCCAAATATCAATTCTAAATCTTCTCTAAAAATAACTTCTTTGTCGATCAAAACACTAGCTAAACTGTCAAGTTTATCCATGTTATTATTCAACAATTCAACTGCTCTTTTGTAAGCTGTTTCAATAAGTTTGCTTATTTCCTGATCAATTAATTCAGCTGTCTTTTCACTATAAGGTTTTTGGAATGAATATTCCTGTTGTCCTGAAGAATCATAGTAACTGATGTTACCTACTTTCTCGTTCAAGCCAAAATAAACAACCATTGCATATGCCTGTTTAGTAACTTTTTCGAGATCATTTAAAGCACCAGTAGATATTCTGCCAAATTTAACAAACTCAGCAGCTCTACCACCTAGAGCAGCAGTAATTTCATCAAGCATCTGCTCGGTAGTAGTAATCTGTCTTTCTTCAGGTAAATACCATGCAGCACCTAAAGCTTTGCCTCTGGGAACAATAGTAACTTTAACCAAAGGATGTGCATGCTCAAGTAACCAACTTATAGAAGCGTGACCGGATTCGTGATAAGCAATAACTTTCTTTTCGTCTAAAGAAATAATTTTATTTCTTTTTTCAAGACCTCCGACAATTCTATCAATAGCATCAATAAAATCTTGTTTTTCAATTATCTTTTTACCATTACGAGCTGCAATCAATGCAGATTCATTACACACATTAGCGATATCGGCACCAGAGAAACCAGGAGTTTGTTTTGAAAGAAATTCAGTACTAACTGAAGGGTCATTTTTTAAATTACGCATATGTACTAAAAAAATTGCTTTTCTTTCTTCCAAGTCAGGTAATTCAACGTAGATTTGTCTGTCGAAACGACCAGCACGCATTAAAGCTTTATCAAGAATATCTGCCCTATTAGTTGCAGCTAAAATGATAACACCTGCATTAGTAGCAAAGCCATCCATTTCGGTCAATAACTGGTTTAATGTATTTTCTCTTTCATCATTACCACCAGTCATAGCATTTTTACCTCTTGCTCTACCTATAGCATCAATTTCATCAATAAAAATAATACAAGGAGCTTTTTCTTTTGCAGTTTTAAATAAATCTCTTACTCTTGAAGCACCAACACCAACAAACATTTCAACAAAATCAGAACCTGAAATTGAAAAGAATGGGACCTTAGCTTCACCGGCAACAGCTTTAGCAAGTAAAGTCTTTCCAGTACCCGGAGGGCCTACCAATAAAGCTCCTTTAGGTATCTTTCCACCTAATTCAGTATATTTATTTGGATTCTTTAAGAAATCAACAATCTCAATAATTTCAGTTTTTGCTTCTTCAAGTCCTGCAACATCACTGAAATTAATAGAAATACTAGTATCTTTATCAAATAACTGTGCTTTTGATTTCCCAATATTAAATATTTGTCCTCCACCCGAACCTTTACCCATCATTCGTGTAAATATTACAATCATCACGACAATTAATAGTATAGGCCAAATAAAACTATAGATATCGCTACTCCAGTCTCTACGGGATTCAGATATTATTGGTACTGGTTCACTATTTAATATTTGTTTCTTTAGAAATTCACTTTTGTTAATTGTGTCATTAGATATAATTTGTTTATGAGCATCTTTTAGATCGGTTTGAAATGATTCAACAGTTATAAATTTATAAGTATAAAAGGATTTTGATCCAAATCCTTTTTCTTTTTTCAGATCTTTATAGCTTGTATCATTTTGAATACTCTCTTTTTTTATGTAAATTTCAGCAAATTCTTTATTAACCACAAGTATTTTCTCAATATCTCTTTTTGAAAGCATTTTATAAATATCATTCCAATTTTTGGTCAGATTTGTTTCGCTAACAAATGAGTTTTTTGAAAATGCAATTACTAAAAAAATAACAAATAAAGCACCATAAATCCAATAAATATTGAATTTTGGTTTTTTAGGAATATTTAAATTAGGCTTTTTATTGGGATTATTTGAGGTATCTTTCTCTTGATCTCTTGTATTCTCTTCCATTATAAAATAATTATCAATCTTAGTTTATAAACAATGTTTAGACATAATAGTTAGTAAGCGAACAATATTAATCGTGATTTTCTAAAACTGTTACATCTGCATCAGCCCAAAGCTTTTCAAGATTATAAAACTCTCTAGCTTCTTTCTGAAAAACATGCACTACTATATCAAAATAATCTAAAAGAACCCATTCTGCATTCATTAATCCTTCAACATGACGAGGATATTCACCAATTGCTTTCTTTACTTCAAATTGAATTGAATCAGCAATTGCTTCAGTTTGAGGCTTTGAAGTACCATTGCATATTATAAAATAATCAAACATCACATTTTGTAAACCACTTAAGTTTAACACAGTTATATCTTTCCCTTTTTTCTCGATAATGCCTTTAACAATAATGTCCTTAAGCATATCTGAAGTTTTCTTTACAGTCTTTTTAACCATTCATTTAATTCTTTAACCTGCAAAATTACGCATTTTTATTGTATTATTGCATTATTTATAACTAATATTTGATTATTTTTACAACAAAAATAATTATAATGGATAAAGAACAAATAATTGGGAGGTATAATACTCAAATAGAGAGTGTAGACTCAACTAATAAATATGTTTCCGAAGCCTTACAAAAGCAAGAACTTTCTGAAGGAACTATTGTATGGGCATTAAATCAGACACAAGGTAAAGGACAAAAAGGAAATTCTTGGGAAAGTGAGTCAGGGAAAAATCTTTTGTTAAGTATTGTGATTTATCCTGATTTTATTAAAGCAGCTTCTCAATTTATGTTAAATAAAGTAATATCACTTGGAGTTGCTGAATTTATTCAATCGTATAAAGATGATGTTAAAATTAAGTGGCCTAATGATATTTATGTAGGTGATAAAAAGATTGCAGGTATTTTAATTGAAAATAGAATTCTTGGAGATGTAATTCAATCATCAATAGTTGGTATTGGGATTAATATTAATCAGAAGGAATTTAAAAGTGATGCTCCTAATCCTGTATCTTTATACAATGTTACCAATAAAGAATATGATTTGAAAGAATGCCTGAAATTTTTAGCTACTATTATTGATAAATGGTATAAATATTTAATAAACGAGGAGTTTGAATTAATAGATACTTCTTATTTAACAAAGTTGAAAAATTATAATAACTTTAGCAACTATTTATATGAAGAAAAAGTAATTGAAGCCAAAATACTTGGTGTGTCAGAATATGGTAAACTAATAATTGAAACAATATATGCTTCAACTATTGAATGTGATTTAAAAGAAATAACTTTCCTTTTTGATTAAATAGTAGAGAAGCCGGGTGATTCTATTAATTCTTTTAATTTAGCAATAAGAATATTTACAAAATTCTGCAAAGGTTTACTCACCATCATACTCATCATAGCATTTAAATCAGCTAAGAAGATGAGTTGAGTTTCTGTTTTATTTATTTCAACTTCTTTGAAGAACCATTTTAATTCAAAAGTAAAAGGAACCTTTCCATCCGATTCAATTATAATCTGATTAAAAGGAGATTTCTCTTTTATTTTCATACTTAAATCAGTAAGTCCTTTAATAGTAAAAGAACAATTTTCATCAGTAGATTGCCAGTTAATGATCTGTTCGGGCATCAACTTACCGAAGTTATTGAAATTGCTAAGAAAATTATATATAAGTTCTTTAGATTTGTTTATAACAACTTTATCACTTTCTATTTGCTTCATAAATTTGATTTAATAAAAGAGATAGTAAGACTAAAATCCTTCTTTTATTTTATTATCCGACCATAATTCAGGATTCTCGCGCCATTCGTTCAACGACATTAAATCATCAGCTTTGATGTATTCTTTATCAACTGCAACTTTAATAAGCGTGTTATAATCTGTAAGAGTAACTAATGGCATTTGTGCAGTTTTAAAAGCATCTTCTGCAACTTTTAATCCGTAAGTAAAGATTGCAACCATTCCTTTTACATTACAACCTGCATCTTGTAAAGCTTTTACAGCATTTAAACTGCTTTTACCTGTTGAAACTAAATCTTCAACTACAACTACTGATTGTCCGTTTGAAACAACGCCTTCAATCATGTTAGTCATTCCGTGTTTTTTCTCTTCAGATCTAACGTAAGCAAACGGTAAACCAAGTTCTTGTGCAACTAATGCTCCTTGTGCGATCCCTCCTGTAGCAACTCCTGCTATTAATTCTACTTCGCCGAACTCTTCAGAAATCATGTCAACAAATTGCTGTCTCATGAAAGTTCTTATCTTCGGAAACGACAGAGTAACACGGTTATCGCAATAAATTGGAGATTTTCTTCCACTCGCCCATGTAAAAGGTAGTGCATTATTCAATTTTATTGCTTTAATTTGCAATAAAAATTCAGATGTTTTTAAAGCTATTTCTTCATTAAATTTCATGGTGCAAATGTATAAAGTTTTTTACAATAAAAAGGCAATTCATTTCGTAAAAAGTATTAACGAAAGAATTTTTAGTATGGAAGATGCTGTAATTTACAGTTATCAATCAAAAAAAGGAATGATGGAAGCATATAATGATTTTATATGTAATCCTTCATTAAATGACTTGTATATATATTCAAAAACAGATTTGAATATTATATTTAAAAAGTTCTGTGAACACTTCAAAGTAGTTGTTGCTGCTGGTGGTTTAATGACCAGAGGTTGGACAAAACAATACCTTTTTATATTTAGAAGAGGGAAATGGGACCTACCTAAAGGGAAAAAAGAAGAAGGAGAGAAAGTTCATATCACTGCTGTTCGTGAAGTAGAGGAGGAGACAGGTATTGATAAAGTTGAGATCATTAAACGATTAATTGATACCTATCATATATATAGTGAGGATAAAGTTGTTCTTAAGAAAACTTGCTGGTACTTAATGAAAACCTTTACTGATTTAACTCCAACTCCGCAAATAGAGGAGGATATCACTGATGTAAGATGGTTTAGAAAAGCTGAGCTTGAAGTGATATTAGAAAATACATATCCATCAATTAAACTCTTAATAGATACATATCTTAAGAAGAAAAAGAAGAGATAAACTTAATCTTTAACTTTATCAGTAGTTTCGGGAGTAAGAATATCTTTAAATGTCTGTTCTATGTCTTCGCTTGGTTTAGGGGCTGGGTACTTAATTATATTCCCGGTTTTATCAATTATAAAGAATACAGGATAGGTTGCTATATTGTAGTTTTCTAATAATTCAATATTTGCACCATAATGTAGAAAATACCAATCGTACTTCCTTTTCTGAAGATAAAAGTTAAGAGTCATTATTTCTTTATCAACAGAAATGCAAACGAAGTTAAAGTCTTTTTCATATTTAGCTTTTAAAGCTTTCATTCCTTCAATTTCGGGCATACAACCGCCACACCAAGTAGTAAAGAAACAAAGATAAGTATATTTTCCTTTAAACGAATTCAAAGTATATGATTTACCTTTTATATCTTGTAGTCTGAAATCGGGAGCAGGGCTTCCGATATTTAATGACTTTATCGAAGTGATAAGGTTCTGAGCAATTAGTTTATGTTCTTTAAATTTAGTCTTTAACGAGAATCTGCGTAAAATTTCACTTATATTCTGTGCATCATATTTCTTAACGTAGTATACATCTTTAAGTCCTTGCAGAAATACTATCTCTCTTATTATTTCATTTTTTACATAAATATCTACACCTAACGAATCCATTAGTTTATTATAGTCTTTGCTTTCATTAATATAATATTTAAGCTCATTGTCATGGACATTATGTTTGCCATTAAAAATAAACTTATCATAAAACTGAAGAAAGAAATTCATGTACTCTATATTATTATATAGTATAGGTTTGTTTTCGATATATTTCTGATACAACTTTTTTCTACCGGCAAGACTTGCCATTTGTTCGATACCTGCTATTTTATAGGTTACATAATTATTAAAATATGTATTGGTAACATCTCCGAATTCCTGATTAAGTAAATTGTTTAGACTATCTAATTTTGTTTTATCACGATGCTTGTAAAGAGCATTAAAATTATTAATTACAAAATCATTATAAATTGGATTAAATCTTTGAAGTAGTTGATTAATATCAGTAGGAGAGAGGTCGGTGAATTCTATTTGAAGTTTTCTTTTATCAAGAAAAGGAGTTAACTTTTCATCACTTGAAAAATCAAATGGGAGTATCTTTATTGCATATTCACTATTAGGTTCAAGAAAAAAATCAGCTTTGAATCTATCTATTTGAATCCAGGTATAAATAGTTTCGCCCTGACTGGTTTTTAAATTAAACTTTCCTGAGGCATCAATAATGCATTCATCTAACTTTTTAGGTAGTTCGGAGATATAATCAGTATAAGTAAGTAAGCGAATCTTCATACCTACGGCATTTGCAACACTACCTGTAATGCGTATA
>CAIWDQ010000552.1 GCA_903911455.1 uncultured bacterium | reverse complement strand
CCTTCTATTAAAGTAGAATTTGAACAGAATTCGAATCAACTCGTTCTGTTTTAATAAATAGCTTATATCGAACTCAGGTCATAAATGTATATACTCTTTTAAGCAGACACACTAATTCTGAAGAAATGGTCGATAACTTCTAAGCAGTCGCACTAATTCTGAAGAAATGGTCGTACTTTTTTAGTGGGTACACCATTTCTAAAGAAATTGCCAAACATTTTTAAGCGGATTTATTATTTCTTTATAACGAGAGTCTATTTCTGGAGCGATTTCCACTTTTCTTCCACCGAAGACCAGTATATTTTAAGTGAATACTTTTTCTTAGTAAATAATTGTTAAAATTTGTAATCATTTAATAATAAAAACTACTAAGCGCAAAGCCTTCTTACCTAAAAGCCCTAACACCTACATTCTATAAGCCTAACTTAAACCTTTTCCTGAACTAACGAAAACAACATTATAGTTATAATAGCAGAAGTAGTTCCCCAGGCAGCACCGCATATTACATCACCAGGGAAATGCGCTCCTAAATATATACGGCTGTAAGATACTAACGAACACCAGAAGAAAATAAATAAAGTGAAGTATTTATATTTAGATTTTAAAAAGAAATTCATGAAGAAAGCAATGGCAAATGTATTGCTGGCATGCGACGAAACAAAACCGTAAGGGCCTCCACAATAACCATTAACAAGATGGATAACACCCTCTAAACTCTTGGTATGGCAAGGTCGAAGACGCATAAAAACATTCTTAAATAAATACACCGAGCCTGTATCACTTAATATTATCAATGGGATAACAAATAATAAAATCCATAACACCGTTTTGCCATAATGTTTCCAAAGCAAATAGATAAAGAAAAGATACATGGGTAACCAGATCAATTTGTTGCTCAACAACACCATTATAGGGTCGAAAAAAGCAGAGTGCATCCCGTTAAGGAATATGAAAACCTGAAAGTCGATTTGTTTTAAGAATTCAAGCATAATCTGTGTTTTAATCTAAGTTAAAATTCAAAACTTTATTACCAAAGCCAACAATAACATTAAGTTGTTTTTTATCAATAAACCTGTCAACAACAAAATAAGAGTCGCCTTTATAAGCTGAAGAACTAGTAATATATCCATTCTTATCAAAGAGATATATTTGTTTGGCATCTGCAGATAGCACTCCAAATATATTCCCTTTCTTTGTGTCGTTAAAGATAAGGATTTTGTTGTTAACAGTCTTATTAAACTTATAAGAGAACTGCACTTTACCATCCTTTTTGCAAACATTAAGCTCGTTGTTGGCTAAGAATATAAAATCCTTCTTACCATCATTATTAAATTCTTCATAAACGAAACAATGTGCACCACTAAGCTTCTTTATAACCTTATTGTCAACCTTACCATCGGAAGAAATAAAGTAAACTGTCCCTGATTTATCAGTGGTGAGAAGATATTTTCCATCTGTATAAAACTTAGAGTCCTGATTTTTTACAAAAGAAGTTTTAAGTTTAATTTTCTCTGTACCCTTCCTGTCAAAGTAATATGTAGCACCATTTTTATCGGTTACAATAATATTATCTTTACCATTAAAAATAATATGTTGTGGAGAAGTTTCAGCAACAGCTTTCAAAACAGGAAGCTTCCAGTCAGAAACCTTTTCTCCTTTTATATTATAATAGTAGACTTTTTTGTCGGCACAAGGCACAACCATACGGTATTCCCTTTTCTTTTCGTAATCAATCAAACATAAACCAGCAGTAGCTTTTGAAGAAAGCTTTATAGGATAATTTCCAACCTTATTTCCTTTTGCATCTATCAAATATATAGTATTTTCGGTGTTAAATAAGTATTGTGATTTATTATTCTTAAAGAAATCAACTTCATAAATCTCACCTAAAACCTTACCATCAACAGATGTCTTCCAAAGCGTTTCACCTTTCTTATTTATAAGAGAAACCTTGTTACTCGCATCAGCAACCAGAATATTCTTTCCATCATCTGTAATACTTTTAACAAGATAAGGACGATTAATTACCACTCCATCAAGATTTATTTGCCAACCCGACTTCATGTCAGGAGCCACAATAGGAGTTTCAACTTTAGCAGGAGCAGCCTCGGGAGTAGTTTCTGTAATCTTAAAGTCAGAAGAAGTATATTTAATATTAATATTGGTGTAGAAAAGTTTGTCGCCAGCATTTATCTGAAAAGAAACTGCCTTAAAGTTCTTTAAAAAAGGATTGATCTTAGCAAAATCATTAGCCGACTCTCTAGCTATAGAACGTTGAAGGAAGGCAGTGGCATAAGCAAAGTTAATGTATGCATAGATGTTAGACTTTTCAGAAATGTTTTCAGCGAAAGCTATATAATCTTTAGATTTAGCAAGCACCTCACCAGATGAATATGATTTCTTAAAGTTATTAATAGCTTGTTTGCTACAGCCAAACAATACAAAATTATCAGCAACTTCATAATAAGTCTCTTTAAAATCAGGGCAAACCTTGCCTAACAAAGTCTTTAATAATCCCTGTGCCTGAAGTGTATTTTTATCATGATCCTTTGTTGCTTTAGAAATCAAACCCAAACAAGAATCAGCTAGCGAAATATCATTAGCCTGACAAATTACAAAAGTATTCTCGGCGATACTGCCTTCACCATCAACAATTGCAACAGCAAATTCATTACCCATCCAGGTCATGAAATTATCTTCAATATTTAGATTCAATTGAGCATTTAATTGCTTAATCTTACCATCATAATCACCTAATTTATTATTAGCTTTTAAATAGTTTTTAGTCTTACCTAAATAGGTTGCATAATTATCAAAACAAACATCTTCAAACAAAACAGTCCGTTGAGGTAAGAAATAAGGAATCTTAATAAGCTGTGGCTGTTGATTCTTAAAAATACTTATAAAGCCTTCGCTTGAAGTACCTGCCGTAGAATAACCATTCAAAGAAATCATATCATTCTTAATAAAAACATCCTGCTCACTCCATCTGGCAATATCAGCAACAGCAGTAATATCATTCTGAAATTCTACCGAAGTATAAGCAGCAATTACTTTTTGCAAATTCTTATAATTAATAAACAGATTAGCATCAACCTTTTTGCCGGCAGTAGTTTTTACACTTATAAAATCATTATCAGTATTAAATGAAGCATTACTATTGAGTTGTGTGATGGCCTGCTCAACCAGATTAGAATTATAACTCCCCATAAGCACACCTTTGTAAATACTATAAACAAAAGGCGTAGCTGTGGCACTTCGTTTAACTTCATAAATCTTAGCATCATCAAACTTACGATCGCTAAAGATTAAACTGTGATTATTTTTTATAATAGAATGTATCTCCGACTTATTAAAAGTAACGGGAATATTGATAAGATATAAGAGTTCTACCTTATTTTTGGAAGTTAAATGAAAAGAAACATACGATTTATTGCTTTCAAGAACAGAAAGTAGGCTCTTATTCTTTTGAATTAGGGAATCAATAAACATTAAATCATTATTGGTATTATTAAAACTACCAAATTGTTGAAGAGCTTTCCAAATTTCATTGCCTTGAGCATTATTTTTCCATAAAGAAGTTATATTTGTAATCTCAGCAAACATAAATGCATCTTTTGGGATGGCATTTTCAACAGGGGCAATAGGTTGTTTTAAGGTGCGATAATATTTATAAGCACCTATACCTAAAGCCACAACAACTAAAAAGGATATTATATAAACGACTAAAGTCTTCTTATTTATTTTCATTTGAGAGCCGATTTTTTCACGATATAAAAGTAAGCTAAACTTTGATGATTAAGCACAATTATTATTAAATAGTATCAACAGTTGATTGTTAATAGCGAAATTGAAAATATATTGATTGATTTTACTATCTGAAATCTAAGTTCTATTTGGAAAAGTACCCGTACTTTCGGCAATGTTACGCGTACTTTCGGGAAAAGTACCCGTACTTTTGGGAAACTTACGCGTACTTTCGGCAAAGTTACGCGTACTTCTGGTAAAGTTACGCGTACTTTCGGCAATGTTACGCGTACTTTTGGTAAACATACGCGTACTTCTGTCAAACATACGCGTACTTTTGGTAAAGTTACGCTTACTTTTGATAAAAGTGTTTTATATTGAATAAATAAAAAACCCATCCTAAGTTATTTCTTAAAATGGGTTTAAAATCTTAAATGAGATTAAATCTATTTTTCGGGAAATGCATTCATATCCATGAATAATACATTCCAGCGATGTCCATCCAGATCAGCAAAACCACAACCATACATCCAACTTTCGTGTGCAGCAGGTTCTCCAAAAACATTTCCTCCTGCTTCTTTCACTAGTTTTGCAATCTCATCTACTTCATCTCTGGTATCAGCACTGAACGAAAACAAAACTTCTGATGATTTACTGGTATCTGTTACTTCATTTTTAACAAAACCTTTAAAAGTAGGTTCAGAAAAAAGCATAACAACAATGTTTTTAGAGCCTATTACAATTCCCGCCGATTCGTTGCTGTTAAAATCCTGTTCATATAATGTAAAACCTATCTTCTTAAAGAATTCTTTTGATTTATTTATATCCTTAACAGGTAAATTGATCCATAATTCTGATGTCATTTTTATTATTATTTAATTAGTTAAACGTATTCTTAAAAAAAATAGAGACGTTAAAACTAACGTCTCTATTTTAAATCT
>CAIWDQ010000551.1 GCA_903911455.1 uncultured bacterium | reverse complement strand
GTTTAGTGATGTTAGATGATACGGAGATTTTAGATATTGCTATGCGTATTTTAGAATCACATAAAGCTTAAACCTTGGAATGATATTTTGAAAGCAGTGATAACCTATTTCACTGCTTTCTTTTTTTGAATACGCGAACAAATTTATAAAAAATCACTACTGACCGACAAACATTTTTGAGAAAATGATAAAAAAATAGGGCAAACGCCGAAGCATTCACCCTAGAGTTGTATATTTGAGTTGCGAAACAAAAATTGTACAACATGAGCAAAGATAGTGAAAAGAATTTAGTCGGTCAGCCGATATTCAATCAGATTATTGAATTTTTACCAAAAGAGAAGTTTGATTTGTTGGTAAATAAGTTTGGATCAGATAAGTATTATAAACAGTTTCCGTCATGGATTCAGTTGGTTTCAATGCTTTTCGGTGTTTTTACAAGATGTGATTCGAGTGGTGAAATATGTGCAGGAATGCTTGGAATGCAAGGAAAGCTCAATTATTTGGGACTTGATAGTGCTCCGGCTAAAAGTACCTTTGGTGATGGATTAAGAGAACGGTCAAATGAGTTGTTTCAGGATTTTTATTTTGAGTTATTGAATCACTTTCAATCCGTTTTGTCGGTCAGCCGAATTGAAGGCGTATCTTTCAATGATTTTTATATTTTTGATTCGACCACTATACGCCTATTTTCGGATTTAATGAAGGGCGTAGGGCGCAACCCTAAAGGTGATGGCAAGAAAAAGGGCGGTTTAAAGGTTCACATGATGATAGATGCACATGCCGATACGGCTAAGTTTGTAAAAATAAGTGAAGCCAAAATGCATGATAAGAAATTTTTAAAATATCTCATATTGCCAGCGGGCAGTATGATTGTGTTTGATAAAGCGTATAATCATTACCTACAATTTGCTCATTGGACGCAGGAGGGTGTAAATTTTGTATGCCGACTTAAAGACAATGCCAAAAACGAGGTGCAACAGGTGCTTTTCGAGAAAGAACTGACCGACGATGAATTTGGCGTAATGAAAGAGGAACATATTCACATCAAATACATTGAAAACAAAAAAGCCAAGACACTTTGCTTACGTAAAGTGACTTATCGGGACGAAAAGGGACGGATTTACAAGTTCATTACCAATAATTTTCAAATTACGAACCAGGAAGTGGCTTTTCTGTATAAAAAGCGTTGGAATATCGAAACCATGTTCAAGAAGATGAAGCAGAATTTTCAGCTTCATTATTTCTACTCCGAAACAGAAAACGGAATAAGAACACAGATTTGGTGTACTCTGATTGCACATTTGCTACTGATTGTGCTAAAAGCAATTTCAAAAACAGAAAAAGCATTTTCAACCGTAGCTGTGCTGGTGCGAATTCACTTGATAAGCCATATAGATATAATGTGGCTCATTGAAAATTGTAAACGAACTTACTCTAAACGTAAGAAAGGTTGTACATTAAACAATAGTCCAAATCTACAACTATCTTGTTTTTAAAGGTGGGGTAGGTTTCAAAAATAAAACAAAATTGAAAATAAACATCTAATAATAAACAACTTAATAATAAAATCAGCCGAATTATAATGTATCTCGGTTGATAGTGAAAAAAAATAGTAACTTTGCACTTCATTTTTCTATACAATTTCAATTCAAATTTGTCTTTTTATATTTCTCAACTAATAACTCATAAC
>CAIWDQ010000550.1 GCA_903911455.1 uncultured bacterium | reverse complement strand
ATCTGGGTTAAAATTACTTTAAATGTATTATTGATTAAGCTTGTTTTCATATTTTTTTATTCTTCATCAAAATTATAAATAAAATCAACACTACAATTATTTAATTTATTTTATTATTTAATAAGAATAATATCTCCTCTATTCTGTGGACAATAAAATTTCTCTTATTAAAAACGAACTAAACGAAAACCAAGCGTACTTTCGGGAAAACCAAGCGTACTTTCGGGAAAAGTACTGGTACTTTCGGGGAAAGTACGGGTACTTCTGGGGAAAGTACGGGTACTTCTGGGGAAAGTACGGGTACTTTCGGGAAAAGTACGGGTACTTTCGGGAAAAGTACGGGTACTTTCGGGAAAAGTACGGGTACTTCTGGGAAACTTACGCGTACTTTTGGAAAAATCAAACTTATCTAAAAAAAAACAGCCACTTCATATTTTATTAGTAGTTCTGTATTCTTTTTAAGAAGGTATTTATTGATTTAAAGTAAAAGAAAAGAGTTTGTTAATAAGAATACTATTTTACATAAAATAATTATCATAAAACAAAAGAGCCTTCACCAAATCAATGATGAAGGCTCTTAAGATAAATTAAAGTATTATTTATATTTAGAAAACTGAACTCTTATTACTGATCACAAACTACTACACCAGCATCGGTAATAGTTACACGTTTATGAGTTGTTCCGTTAAACAGATATACAAAATATTCAACAGTATTGTTAGCAAGACTCAACTTTAAGGCTGCATATCTTGAAGTATAACCGGAGTAAGTTGTTGAAATAGCAGTCTTAACAGCAGTAGGGAGATTAGCATACAGTAATCTTGAACTACTCATCAGAAAAGTTCCGGTAGGATCAAAATACAATTTAATGTGAGGCACACCATTTTCATGTATCACAACCTCAGTAACATTACCATACTGGCAAGTAGAATCTTTTTCGGCATGACGGATAGTATATCCAGGATAAGTTGTGGTAACATAGCCCGTAATGCTTGTAGACAATGAATCAATAGGAATACCGGTAATAACATCATCAGCATCACCATCATTATGCCCATTACCATGATGTCCGTGATGTCCCATATGACGATAATTAGTTCCATCGCCAACATAACTTCCTTCTTTATCAAAAGCAAGTTCTTCGTTGGTATTTAGAGTTAAAACATAGCTTACATCCTTTTGCTTTTCAGAAAAAGCCTGAGTGATAGTTGCATCCGGATAGCTGTTGGCCACATAATTAGTAACACTGGCAGGCAGGCTACTAATACTGATAGATTGTTCAGTGCTGTTTGAATCCTTCTTACATGAAGAGAATCCGATTGCAATGATGAACATTGCCAAGATTATTTTTTTCATTTCTCAATTATTTTAATTAGTAAACAAACTTATAACGACAACATGATTTTTTATTGTGTTAATAGAAGTTAAGGCAGAGGCATTTAACTAAAAAATAACAAAATGATGTAAATAAGTACGATTATACCTTAAAGAAGGCCTTGAGTACTTAGAGTTGAAAGACATCAATTGATGACTAAAAGAGGGAGAAAGGAAATGACTAAGAGAATAATACATGTGATATTATGAATAATATTAATATTGATTTACTAATAGCCTAAACAGCTAAAAGCCTTTCTTCCCAACTCAAGGCATTCTAAGTACTTCCCCCTAAGATATCTTTTCCCAGCTCCCTTTTACTTTAGTCATTAGCTTAAGCTGATTTATTAATCGTTTGTTCTTTTCTTTATCTAATAATGGGTCATCACCCAATACATCAATAGCAGTATCTCTTGCTAATTTTATCATCTTTTCGTCTTTAACAATATTGGCAAGCTTTAAATCAACAAGTCCACTTTGCTGAGTCCCTTCCATATCGCCGGGGCCTCTTAACTTAAGGTCAACTTCTGCTATCTCAAAACCATCTGATGTCCTCACCATAGTTTCAATTCTCTTTTTACCATCAGAAGTAAGCTTATGTGTTGATATTAATATACAATAAGACTGATCAGCACCTCTGCCAACTCTGCCTCTTAACTGATGCAATTGCGATAAGCCAAACCTTTCGGCATTTTCAATAACCATAACCGAAGCATTAGGAACATCCACACCCACTTCTATTACAGTAGTCGACACCATTATCTGAGTTTCTTTTTTGATGAACCTTAACATCTCAAAATCTTTGTCAACAGCCTTCATTTGTCCGTGAACTATACTTACAGCGAACTCAGGCAAAGGAAACTCACGTGTAATGCTGTCGTAACCATCCATCAAATCTTTCAGATCAAGAGTTTCCGACTCATTAATTAAAGGATACACAACATAAACCTGACGACCTGCCTTTACTTGTTGTTTCATAAAGTTAAAGATCTTAAGCCTGTCGTTATCATAATAATGATACGTCTTTACAGGCTTCCTTCCCGGAGGAAGTTCATCAATAACTGAATAATCAAGGTCACCGTAAAGTGTCATTGCAAGAGTACGGGGGATTGGAGTAGCAGTCATAACCAGAATATGAGGAGGTATTTCATTCTTTTCCCACAACTTAGCACGCTGAGCAACACCAAATCTATGTTGCTCGTCAATAATAACAAGACCAAGATTCTTAAACACAACAGTATCTTCAATCAAAGCATGCGTACCAATTAATATATGTATAGTCCCATTCTGAAGTCCTTCGTCAATCTCCCTTCTCTTCTTAGTTTTAGTAGAACCCGTCAACAACTGAACATTAATATCCAAACCCGAAAGCATTCTACTTATTGTTTCATAGTGTTGATTAGCCAGTATCTCGGTAGGAACCATCATGCTAGCCTGATAATTATTGTCAAGAGCGATAAGCATAGTCATAAGTGCTACCAACGTTTTACCACTTCCAACATCGCCCTGCAACAGACGGTTCATCTGTTTACCAGAGCCAATATCAACTCTTATTTCTTTAATAACTTTCTTCTGAGCATTCGTAAGTTCAAAAGGAAGATTCTCTTTGAAGAAAGTATTAAAATAATCGCCCACAATTGTAAACCTATGTCCCTGGGATTTATTAAGGCGGACTTGTTTCATCATCAACAACTTTAACTGAAGATAAAACAACTCTTCAAACTTAATCCTTGTTATTGCCTTTTGCAGGATATCAGGATTAGCCGGAAAGTGAATATTAAGAATTGCCTCCTCTCTTGATATAAGTTTATATCTTTGAATAATATCATCAGGCAAAGTTTCGTAAATACTACCTTTAGCCGAAGTGATAAGTGTTTTAGTGATATTACTTATCCCTTTTGAATTAAACCCTAAAGACTTTAACTTTTCAGAAGAATAATAAAAAGGATACAAACCTGTAACGATACTTGCAGTATTTTCACTCAATAGTTCTACATCGGGATGAGTGATGTTATATGAATAATTAAAAAGATTTGGTTTGCCAAAAACAACATACTCTTCACCAACTTTTAATTTATCTTTCATCCATTTCACTCCCTGAAACCAGACAAGTTCAATAGTTCCGGTAGCGTCCTGAAGTGTTGCGACCAAACGGGTTGCCCTTAGTTTACCAATAGTTTCAATAGATGTTATCTTACCTTTTATCTGAACATAAACAAGGTCGTTATTAATCTCTTTGATGTTATGAAACTTACTTTTGTCAATATATCTGAAAGGAAAATAGGTAAGCAGGTCGCCAAAAGTATAAATGTTGAGTTCTTTTTTCAACAACTCAGCACGTTTAGGACCTACTCCTTTAAGATATTCTATTGCCTGCTCGGCAAAACTATAAGTTATCATTCACAATTATTAGTACTCTTTTATTTAATTTTATGACTCATTAATCCCTTAGCGGGAAACTTTACAAAGATAGGTTTAATATTTGTTTTAGAGAAATAAAAATTCTTTCAACAAATAAATGATGAATGTTATTTTGAATACGTCTTAAGGTAAATTGTTGATAAGCATTGCTGTAATTTATCATCTGTTTGAGCAAGATTATCCACATAAACATTACAGTAAAGATAAACTTGTCTGACTTTAAGCTTTGTCCTTTTTTTTTAACTTGTATTTGATAAATTTATACGAGTCTCGGGCTCAAGGAATGGGAAAAGCGCTGCGTTGAATGGACTTAAAGTTGAAGGAATCGACACTTCTGTCCGTTGAATCGATGCTCGGGTTCGGGGGATTGGCTTTTCGATTCGATGGATTGACTTTCGGGCACGTGGGATTGACTCTCGGGTCGGAGGAATTGATACTCGGGGACAAGGAATTTGAAAATCGTTATGTTGAATTGACTTTTGTGTTGGATGAATAGAGTTGACAGTAAAAATTTATTAATGCTCGGGCTTGTGGAATTGACTCTTGGGTAGGCGAAATGAATGCTCGTGTTCGTGGGATTGAGTCTTGGCTTTGCGGAATGAACTCTTGGGTATGTGGGAAAATAAAGTAGATTTTTTGAAAATGTATGCTAATATTAATGTTCTTAATGGATGTTATGAAAATACTGCCAATATCAAACAAATAAATAGTAAAATTCTAATATTGGTTTGCTCATTATTCATAGAAACAATGGCATTCGACAAATTACTTCCCCATTTCTGATAGGCACAATGGCATTACGGATATTGGTTTGCCCATTATAAACTTACACATTGGCATTCCATAAATATTTTAATCTATCTCTCTATAAAATTAGTTCTAGTAATTAATTATACAAGAATCTTTAAAAAGATTTTTTAATATTTCTTTAAAAAAGATTAAAAAGATTTAATTGATTATTCCCCTACCGAATCGCACAATATCAACACAATGTTTTAAAAAGAAAATGATAGTTAAATAAATAAAATAACATTTCATTAAGAAAATAAAATTTATTTTTGTACTCAGGCAACCAAATTATGTTTAATTTTGTCTTATTAAAGGAATTTTATTAATAATACATCTTATGAAAACTATTAAAAACATTTTAATTTTAATTGCATTTATACCAATCCTTCTAATAACGAATGATATAAAAGCTCAAAACATTTATAAAGATAATGCCGACACTGTACGTTTCTCTGGAGACTTTTACATGTTGGCGAAAACCAATGGTAATATAGTTTACTATACTTATGACCTATCTCAATTTAAAACTGAGTTTGAGAACTTATATTTTAAAGATTTTATAACTAATTCAGATGGGTTTACTTTTAATACTATCTTGTTTAAAGATGGAATTGAAGCTGTATTTGCTATAGATAAGAAGTATTCAACTAATGATGTACTTCACTTTTATGCTGTTGCAAGAAAAATGACAATGACAGAAAACTTCAGATTTTCTCTTGATGAAAAGAAAGCATTTGTGAAAAAAGTAAAAGAAACAAAAAATAACTAATAGTCATGAAAAAAGCACTCATATTATTACTTTTTATAATTGCAATAATTGCAAATATTTCTGCCCAAGGAATAAGTTGTGGTGGAGCATCACCATTTTGTACAGGTTCTTCATATAACTTCCCTGCCGGAGTAAATGCTCCAGCAGCTCCACCAAGTGGTACAGCCCCAAATGGACCTAATTACGGATGTTTATTTTCACAACCTAATTGTGCATGGTATTTTATGCAGGTAGGTACATCAGGAAATATTGAACTTTATATAAATGGAAGTGGAAATTTTGATGTTGATTTCTGTTGCTGGGGACCATATACTAGTCAAAGCCAACCATGTTTACTTGGCTTAACAGCTGGAACACCCACACCTAACCATCATGCCGCGGGTCCTTCTCCAAATTATCCAACATTAAATATGGTTGATTGTAGTTATGATCCAAGTTATTTTGAATGGTGTTATATTCCCAATGCAGTTTCTGGTCAATATTATATTTTACTTATAACTAATTATTCTAACCAAATTCAAAATATTGTATTTTCACAATCAAATGCAGGTCAAGCTGGAGCAGGAACAACTAACTGTGGGATTTTGCCTGCACCATTAGGCAACAATAGTCCATGTCAGGGAGATACTTTAAAACTTACAGCAATGACTGTCCCTAATGCTACTTATTATTGGTCTGGTCCGGGTGGTTGGGCCTCTACTCTTCAAAACCCAATATTAACAAATGCAACAGTTGCGATGTCGGGTAATTATATTTGTAATATAATGGTAGGGACTCAAATAAGCCCTTCTGATACTACAGTCGTAACAGTACATCCTAAACCAGTAGTTACTGCTACTTCAGATACTATTTGTGCGGGTGCTTCTGCTACACTTACTGCTTCGGGCGCCAATACTTATAAATGGACACCAGGTGGTTCTACTTCAAATCCACTAGTAGTTAATCCGCTAGTTACTACAACATACAAAGTAGTAGGTTCTACAACTTTTGGTTGTAAAGACAGTGTTAATACATACGTTCAGGTATATCCTGGTCCGGTTGTAACTGTTAACAATGTTACCATTTGTGCAGGGGAAACAGCGACATTAACTGCAACTGGAGCGAATTCTTATTCCTGGAGTAATTCAATGATAACAAATCCGATTACTGTAAATCCTATGGTTACTACTTCTTATATAGTAACAGGAAACTCTAATGGTTGTATTGGTACAGCAACATCTACAGTTACTGTACATCCTCGTCCTAACATTTCGCTCGATAGCGTTAGCATATGTCAAGGCAAAATAGCAACAATGACTGTAATAGGTACAGCACTTAATTCTACTTACTTATGGAGTAATAACACTACATTTAATCCTTTAACTATTTCTCCTTCTTCAAGCATGTTGGTAAGTGTTGTGGTTACAGATTCGAATACTTGTAAAGATACAGCCTCAGCTATGTTAACAGTTTATCCATTACCGATAGCTGCTTTCGTGCCAGTGCCTACAACAGCATCAACTGATAATCCTTTAATTACTTTTACTGATTTATCAGCAAATGCAACTTCATGGCAATGGGATTTCGGAAATATTAATTCTCCTGATAACACATCAATACTCGAAAATCCAACACATAAATATACAGCACCCGGAACATTCACTATTACATTAGTAGTACAATCTGATCATGGTTGCGTTAGTTCAACTTCAGGAAAAGTGTTGATAGAAAATCCTTATGAGTGTTTCATCCCTAATGCCTTTACTCCATCAAGTACTAATGCAGAAACAAATTCATTTAAACTTAAAGGTATTGGTATAGATCCATCAAAATTTATAATGATCATTTATGATAGATGGGGAAAAGAGATCTTTAAAACTACTGATATTAATGAAGGATGGAATGGAAAATTTAACAATGTAAGTGATTTAATGCCTACTGGTACTTATGTTTACTATATCCGATTCTCTCAAATACTGGGTGATGAAAAAGAATTTACAGGTCATGTAACTTTATTATAAGCATATACTTTTCATTCATCTTATCTAAAAAAAGATGTTCCTTTATTAGAGGAACATCTTTTTTTATTTCCTGTTACATCAATCACAAAATCGTTAATAGCAGCTACTTCAATGCTCATAAATTAATTCTTTTTAAATTAACTAAAAAAAACTCTTTATATATACTTGCTTTCAGATATAATTATTACTTTTGCTCTCGAATTTAATAATAATAAGATTCAAGTTTCTTCACAATAAATCAGAATATTAAATAATATAGACATGGAAAAAAAGAAAAATTTTATCACATGTGACGGTAATCATGCAGCATCGCATATTGCATATATGTTTAGCGAAGTTGCCGCCATATACCCTATTACACCATCTTCAAACATGGCAGAGAATGTTGATGAGTGGGCTGCTCACGGTAGAAAGAACATCTTCGGCGACGAAGTAAAAGTTGTTGAAATGCAATCAGAAGGTGGTGCTTCAGGTGCAGTTCACGGTTCGTTACAAGCAGGTGCTTTGACATCTACTTACACTGCTTCTCAGGGTTTATTATTAATGATCCCTAATATGTATAAGATTGCTGGTGAATTACTACCTGGTGTATTCCACGTAAGTGCTCGTACTCTTGCAGCTCATGCATTATCAATCTTTGGTGATCATTCAGATGTTTATTCTACACGTCAGACAGGTTTTGCTTTCTTAGCAACAGGTAGCGTACAGGAAATCATGGATCTTGCAGGTGTAGCTCATTTAGCTGCTATCAAAACAAGAGTTCCTTTCTGTCATTTCTTTGATGGTTTCAGAACTTCTCACGAAATACAGAAGATTGAAGTATTAGAAGATAAAGATCTTGCTCCTTTAATTGATTACAAAGCTTTACAAGAATTTAGAGATAGAGCTCTTAACCCTGAACATCCTGTAACAAGAGGTACTGCTCAAAATCCTGATATCTTCTTTCAGGCAAAAGAAGCTGTTAATTCTTTCTACCTTCCTGTAGCGGACGTTGTAGAAGAATACATGCAAGAAATAACCAAATTAACAGGTAGAGAGTACCATCCTTTTACTTATTATGGTGCTAAAGATGCTGAAAACATCATTGTAGCTATGGGTTCTATCACCGAAACTACTAAAGAAGTTATTGATCATCTTACAGCTAAAGGCGAAAAAGTTGGTTTGATAAGTGTTCATTTATACAGACCTTTCTCATCTAAATATTTCTTTAATGTATTACCTAAATCAGTTAAGAGAATTGCTGTTTTAGATCGTACTAAAGAAATTGGTGCTAATGGAGATCCTTTGTATTTAGATGTTGTTGAATTATTCAATACTAAGGCTGAAAAACCATTGATTATTGGTGGTCGTTATGGTTTAAGTTCTAAAGATACTACTCCTTCACAAATATTATCTGTATTTGATAATCTAAAGATGAAGGAACCTAAACATTTATTTACAGTTGGTATTGTTGATGATGTTACTTTCCATTCATTACCATTATTACCTGAAGTTAGTATGGCTCCAAAAGGAACTTACGAAGCTAAATTCTATGGTTTAGGTTCAGATGGTACTGTTGGTGCTAACAAAAACTCTATCAAGATTATTGCTGATGCTACTGATAAATATGCTCAGGCTTACTTTGCATACGATTCAAAGAAATCAGGTGGTATCACTGTTTCACATTTACGTTTTGGTGATGCTCCAATCCGTTCTACTTATTTAGTGAATACTCCTGACTTTGTTGCTTGTCATGTTCCTTCTTATCTTGAAAGATATGATATGTTGAAAGGTCTTAAAAAAGGTGGTACTTTCCTTATCAATAGTATTTGGGATGCTGAAGAAACCAAGCAACGTCTTCCTGATCACATGAAGAAATATCTTGCTGTTAACAATATTAAACTCTACACTATAAATGCTACAGCTATTGCTGAAGAAATTGGTCTTGGTAATCGTACAAATACTATTATGCAAGCTGCTTTCTTTAAAGTTTCAGAGGTTATTCCTTACGAAAAAGCTATTGCTGAAATGAAGTATGCTATTAAGAAATCTTATGGCCGCAAAGGGGAAGAAATTATTACTATGAACAACACTGCTGTTGATCGTGGTTGTGATGTTATTGAAGTTGAAATTCCTGCTGAATGGGCTAAGATAGAAGTTAAACCTAAAGTTGATACCAGAAATATTCCTGATTTTATTAAGAATGTTGTTGAGCCTATCAATAATCTTATGGGTGACGATTTACCTGTAAGTGCTTTCTTAGGTAGAGAAGATGGTACATTCCCAGCTGGTACTGCTGCTTACGAAAAACGTGGTATCGCTGTTAACGTTCCTGAATGGATTCCTGAAAACTGTATACAGTGTAACCAATGTGCTTACGTTTGCCCTCACGCTGCTATTCGTCCTTTCTTATTAGATGAAAAAGAAATGAAGAATGCTCCTGAAGGAATTAAAACTTTAAAAGCTATTGGCAAGGAATTAGTAGGTCTTGAATTTAAAATTCAAATTACTCCTTTAGATTGTACTGGTTGTAGCAATTGTGCTGATGTTTGTCCTGCTAAAGTAAAAGCTTTAGTTATGAAACCTCTGGAAACACAAATGTCAGAAGTTACTAATTGGGATTATTTAATTAAAGATGTTTCTTACAAAACTAGTTTAGCTCCTCGCGAAAAGACTTTCAAGAATAGTCAATTTGCTCAACCTTTATTCGAGTTCTCAGGTGCTTGTGCAGGTTGTGGAGAAACTCCTTATATCAAACTTATCACTCAGCTTTATGGCGAACGTATGATGGTTGCTAATGCTACCGGATGTTCTTCTATCTATGGCGGCTCAGCTCCTTCAACTCCATACACTACTAATAAAGACGGACAAGGACCGGCTTGGGCTAACTCATTGTTTGAAGACAATGCTGAATATGGTTTAGGTATGGCAACAGGTGTTGACAAACTAAGAGCCAGAATTGCTCAGAAGATGAACGAAGCTATGACTGCTGAAGATGTTTCTGCTGAATTAAAAGCTGCTTTCACTGCTTGGATTGAAGGTATGAAAAAAGCTGATGCTTCAAAAGCTGCTACCGATGTGTTACTTCCTTTATTAGAGAAATCTAATAATACTTTAGCTAAAGAGATTCTTTTATTAAAACAATATCTTATAAAGAAATCTATCTGGATATTTGGTGGTGATGGTTGGGCTTATGATATTGGTTACGGTGGTTTAGATCATGTATTAGCATCTGGTGAAGATGTTAATGTATTGGTTATGGATACCGAGGTTTACTCTAATACCGGTGGACAGGCTTCTAAATCTACTCCTGTAGGTGCAGTTGCTAAGTTTGCTGCTTCAGGTAAACGTGTTCGTAAGAAAGATCTTGGTGCAATGGCAATGACTTATGGTTATGTATATGTTGCTCAGGTTTCGATGGGTGCTAATCAAGGTCAATATTTCAGAGCTTTGAAAGAAGCTGAAGCATATCCTGGACCATCAATTATCATTGCTTATGCTCCATGTATTAATCATGGTTTAAAGAATGGTATGGGTAAAACACAGGAAGAAGCTAATTTGGTTGTTGAATGTGGTTACTGGCATCTATTCAGATACAATCCTATGTTGGCCGAAGAAGGTAAGAATCCTTTCTTATTAGATTCAAAAGAACCACAATGGGATAAATTCCAAGACTTCTTAAACTCAGAAGTACGTTATTCTTCATTAAAGAAAACATTCCCTAAAGAAGCCGGCGAATTATTTAAAGCTGCCGAAGAGAATGCTAAATGGAGATATAATGGTTACAAGCGCATAGCCGGTATGGATTACTCTAAATAATAAACCGTAGGGACATGCCATGGCATGTCCCTACATTATATAACAAGAGAGGCTGTCATTAATTTGGCAGCCTCTCTTTGTTTTATTCACCTCGACTCCGCTCGGTGACCGTATATAGAGGTCCCCGAGCGGAGTCGAGGGGTTATTCTTTAACAAACTTCTTCACCGCCGTTCCTTTATCTGTATTAAGTTTTATGATATAAACTCCTTTTGCGAAAGCGGAAACATTTATTGTAGTTTTATTATATATAAAAGATGTATAAAGAGTTTGACCGAGAAGATTTGTTATCTCCAGGCTTTGTTTGGTGTTGGAGTTGGTTTCTATGTTTAGGATGCCTTTTGCAGGATTAGGATAGACAGAGAAGTTATTAGTTAAAGTGTTTTTTTCAATTCCTAATTGAGACAAAGGCAACTTAAAAACACCGCCTACTTGAGTCCCTACAAAAATATAGCTATTATTAAAAGTTATCGATGAAATATATTTATCAATTAAACCAGTATTCATTGAAGTCCATGATATGCCATTATTTGTAGTCCAAAATAACCCTAATAATGTACCTGTAAAAACAGTATTCCCATTTGCAACAACTGTGTTGATATTAAGATCTGCCAACCCATTATTTACTGTAGACCAACTATTCCCATCATTTGTAGATAAAAACATGCCATAAGCACCAGCATAAATATTATTGCCATATATTGCTATTGACCTAACATACTCACTTGATATACCCGAATTCACAGCTGACCAACTAGCCCCGTTGTTTGTAGATAAATAGACTCCATTGCCATAAACACTTACAAAAATCTTATTCCCACTAATAACTAAAGAACTTATAATGAAACCTGTTGGCAAACCGGTACTTGAGGAAGTCCAACTACTTCCATTATTTGTGGACAAAAATACTCCATGATCAGTACCTGCAAAGATATAACTCCCACTTATTACTAATTGCTTTACACTTATCCCTATTAAGCCAGTATTTACAGCAGTCCAACTATTTCCATTGTTTGTTGATAAATACACTCCAGATAAAGTCACAGCAAAAATGTTATTATCAGTAATTGTTAATGAAGTTACATTTGTATCTAATCCATTATTGACCTGAGTCCAGGTATTGCCATTATTTGTGGATAAATAAACTCCACCACCATAAGTCCCAGCAAAAATATTATTCCCACTAACACCTAATGCTTCGATTTGATGTGCTGTACTAAGACTTGTCTGCTGCCATTGTGCATTTGAAATGCTTATTGTAAAAATGGCAATAATTAAAATGATAATCTTTTTCATGTTGTTTGTTTTTATTATTTAAATAACTTTAATATATAGACTCAAGAAAATTTAAAACGTTTCATATTTCTTAAAATAAAAGTTCAAAGATACAAAATAAATTAGAGATATGTATATTAATTTTATTAAATAATTTGTTACTCCATAAACAAACCTATACTTGCCTATTGAAAATAATTTT
>CAIWDQ010000549.1 GCA_903911455.1 uncultured bacterium | reverse complement strand
CCCAATAAATAGAGCTATTAATAGCAGTTTTTTAAGAGTTGTTTTTACACCGTTTTTCATTTTCATTTTATTAATGAATTTATTAATTAAAGATCACTTCTCATTTTTACCATATTTAAAGGAACAGTTGCAGGCAATATTCCCGATTTCTTAATTATTCGTTGACCTTTATCACTTGCTAAAAAAGATGTAAAACCTGAAGCAAGTCCAATTCTAGGTTCTGAAATTATAACAAATACATTTCGTAATAAAGGATATTTTCCATTAGATAAATAATATTGGAATGGTTGATAAGAGTTTTCGATAGTAGCTTTTTTATCAACTGACACAGACATTACTTTTATCCTATCAAGAAATGATAAACTTGTTGAATCACTACTATTACTCACCCAGCTCACACCTATTATTCCAATTGCATTATGGTTCTGGGATACAAAATCAATTACTTCTTTATTTTTATCTAATGCTTTCACTTCTACTGACAATTTAGCACCTCTACATACAGAATCAAGTATTAATCGAACTGTACTTGAACTTTGGTTATCAAATACTAATTGAATTTTATCAAGCTTAGTTGAAGAAAGTTTCTGTTTCCAATTAGTAATCTTTCCAGTTAAGATGTCTTTTAATTCTTCTATTGTGATAAGAGTATCTTTATTCTCATTATTAACTATTAAAGCGATAGCATCAGTAGCTATTTTAACTTCTTTTGGGAAGAATTTTTTATCTTCAAATAGTTTATGTTCTGATTGATTTAATTTTCTGGATACTATAATTAATCTCACACTATCTTTCAATAAATAATCGAATGCTTGTTTTTCGGAACAATAATTAGCTTTTATTGAAGTAGAATTATATAATCCTTCAAACACCTTTATTTCAGAATCAGCTATTGGTTGAAATGTTTCATCAACAGCAATACTTATGTTGCCCGATATCGGAGTATCAGTATATTTTTCACTTGAATTATTACATGAATATAATAAAGTAATAAACATGCAACAAATTAATTTAAGGATACTTTTATTGTTTTTAATTTTCATCTGATCTGGTATTTTGTTCTTTATACACTCTATAGCATCTATACAAGCCATAAGCAAATAATATGCCACCGAATGCATATCTCTGAAAAGGTAGCAAAACGGTGGCATATAATTTTGTAAACAACAACAATGAAGCTAAAACCAGATATACAGCTACCATTAAATACGAAAGATATTTAAGGAATAACTTGAAAAAGTTAACTAGTTTATCGTTCAAAATTGTTGTTTGCATTAGTTACTTAGTTTAAAATTAATTGGAAGATTAAATTGTACTGGAACAGTTGAGCCATTTTGTTTGCCAGGTTTCCAGTTAGGCATTGATTCCACTACGCGAATAGCTTCTTCATCACACCCACTTCCTATACCTCTGATTATTTTAATATTTTGTATCTTTCCTTGTTTACTAATAATAAATGTTAGATATACTATACCCGTTGTTCCTTGTTGTCTTGCTTCATTAGGGTATTTAATATTATCACGAAGATATTTTAACATCTCCTGTTCTCCTCCTACAAATTCAGGCATCTGTTCAACAATAATATGAACTGTTTCTTTTACAGGTTTTTCATCAATAATTGAATTATTAAGATCATCAATCATAGGAGCATTAGGATTTTCAGTACCATCTACATTTCTTGTTGAAATTGCTTTGTTTTCCTTTATCAGATCCTCCTGCATCTTCATTTCGTCTTCTGGCCTCACTAAATCATCCATCATTATTTCAGGACTCCTTGTTAATTTGTTTGAACTTCGAACTTCTTCAGGTTGTGGTTCATCAATAGTATTTTCATCTTTTTTGGGAGGCTCTAGATCAACTGTTGACACTTTAATCACATCTGAATTACCTAAGTGAACTTTAGGCATAATTGTTTTTAAAATTACTGGGGAACTAACTGCAACTGTAAAAAAAATAATTGCTATTAGTGTTGCCCAGATTTGTCTTTTCCAATATTGTTTTCTTATTACATAAGCTCCGTATTCATGGTTTTTTTCTGTAAAAATCATATCACACCATTCATCGGAGTTGATATTCATTTTTTGAGACATGGCTTTGATTTTTAAAAATTAAAATAATTAAACTTACAATTTTTCAATACTGATTATTCAGTTCTTAGATTCAAATATGATCATCTGAATTAATATCTACAATTAATGAAATTATTTATTGCAGATGATCATTATTTCAAAGAATACTTAAAAATTTTAGAATACAAATTGTCAGAAATTTTAATTAACTCAAGCTTTCTCTTTTGTTCAGAAAATTACTGGAGATTAAATTGAACCGGAAGATTAAACTGAACTGCTGTAGTAGATCCATTTTGTCTTCCCGGTTTCCAATCTGGCATCATTTTTACTACTCTTATAGCTTCATCATCACATCCTCCGCCTATACCTCTAAGAAGTTTTACATTAGTTATTTTACCGGTTTTACTAACTACAAAAGTTACAAAAACCTTTCCCTGTATACCTTCTTCTCTTGCAAGTTGCGGATATTTAATGTTATCATGAAGAAATTTATTCAGTTCTTCAACACCACCTTTAAATTCAGGCATTTGTTCAACTATAGTTGGAGGTGGTTTCCCTGCATCGTCATCACCGGTTGCATTTGGCACATCCAATTCCCCAATTAACTTTGCATTAGGGTCATCTGTTCCCTTCACATCTGCAGTTGAAATAGCGTCTTTATTTTTATTAAGGTCTTCCTGTGATTTCATCTGATCTGCATCGCTAACTTCTTCGTCGGGTGCAATTACAGGAGGAACAAATTTAACAGAACTTTTTAATGGTTCAAGTGGTTTTTCTTCAATAATCTTTTCTTCTTCTTTAGGTTTTTCCATTTTCAGGTCAGCCATTGTTATCTTATCAGTATTTTCAACTTTTTCTTTAGGCATGATTGCCTTTAATAAAACAGGTGAACTTACTGCAACAGTAAAGAAAACAACAGCTATAATAGTAGCCCTCAGATGCCTTTTCCCAGAACTTCTTCTTAGCATATAAGCTCCATATTCATGGTTTTTTTCAGTAAAAATCATATCACACCATTCATCGGAGTAGATATTCAATTTTTGAGACATGGCTTTAATTTTTTAAAATTATAATATTACAACTTAAATTTCTCATTGGTTATTTGTTCAGGTCTTTTATCCAATCCAGATCATCTTTATTGATATCTACAATTGCGTATTTCCCAATATTACAGATCATCATTTCGTCCAAAACATCTACCAAATTCTTATACGACGCATCGTCAGTAGCTTTTATTAGTACAACAGGTGCATTCTTGACGTTTTTTTCTCTTGAAACTCTGGTTTTAAGAGTATCCTCGGATATCTCTTTATTTTCTTTTTGAAGTTTAAGTTTACGAACTTCAACCATAACATCATGGTTTTTGTCAAGAAGAACCTTACGGATACCGGCAGGACTATAATCTGTTGTTTCAACCTTTGGTATTACACCATCTTTCTTAGTCCCGAAATAGTAGAACACTTTATTGTTTTTACCAAGTATAACAGTAACTGCTAAAGACTCTTTTACTTTAGTCTGATCTTCCTTTTTTACTTCATGTTTATCAGGCATAGCAATTTCCATTGTCTGTGGTTTTATCATTGAGGTGGTTAACATAAAGAAAGTAATCAATAAGAAGCCTAAGTCAACCATAGGAGTAAAATCTACTCTTGTCGACAGTTTCTTCGGTTTCCCTTTCTTTCCGCCACCTTTTCCTTCTGTATTTATTTCAGACATTTTAATTTATTTTTTAAAATGGTTTATTTAATTATAAATTTTCCGGAGCTTTCTCCAGACTAGTGATTAGATTATATTTATTTTCATTCAAATCCTGCAAAGTATTCATTACAGCTTTGATCTTTGGAAATGGAGTTGCCTGATCTGCTTTTATTGCAATTATCATAGATTTGTCTTTTTGCATATCTTCTTCTCTACTCATTGCACGTGCTGCTTTTACCCAGGCTTTAAATTGATTATTAGTAGAATCAGAAGGTACTCCTACTGCATTTTCCTTTAAATCTCTTTCAGTTGATTCCATTGCTAAAAATCTTTTTAATCCTTCGATTGGAACTCCAAAAGAAGGTATTAAACTAAATTTCTTGAATTCCTCAGGTGTGAAAGAGATATTATATGCAGCACTAATTTTCTCAAGCATTTTTACTCTTCTAGCCTGTCCATCTATTCCGAAGAATACTTTACCATCTTTGTCAACTTCTATTTTAATAGTGTTGGTTTCAGGTATTTTAATTTCAGATATTGAAGAAGGTGTGGTTACCTGAACAGGTTCTTTTGCCGTAAAATTAGATGTAAGCATAAAAAACGTCAGTAGTAGGAAAGCTACGTCGCACATCGGCGCCATATCTACCCAGGTACTTTTACGTTTTGACTTTACTTTTGGCATTTTGCTTAAATTTAAATTGTTTCTTGAAAACTAATTATTAATGTTTTTCAGCATAAGTCTGAACAATACTAAATCCTGCTTCGTCAATACTGTGTGTTAGTTTATCTATTTGTGTAGTGAATACATTATAGAAAACAATAGCTAAAGCAGCAGTACCGATACCGAATGCAGTATTAATAAGAGCTTCAGAGATACCTGTAGATAAAGCAACAGAGTCAGGAGCACCAGCTTGAGCTAAAGCAGCGAAAGCTCTGATCATACCAAGTACTGTTCCTAATAACCCTAACAAAGTAGCAACTGACGAAATTGTAGCTAATACAACTAGATTTTGTTCTAAAGCTGGCAACTCTAAAGATGTAGCTTCTTCTATTTCTTTCTGGATTGATAATAATTTCTGATCTTTGGTCATACCCTGATCACCTTCTAAAGCAGTGTAACGATTTAAAGTTGATTTAACAACATTTGCAACAGAACCTCTTTGTTTATCACATTCAACGATAGCTTCACCTACTGTGTTATATTCAATAAGGTGTTTAATTTTTTTAATAAAAGTAGTTACTGAACCTTTGCCTTTAGCTTTTGTAATTGTAAAAAATCTTTCGATACTGTAAGTAAGTACAATTATTAATAAAGCCATCAAAATAGGTACGATAAAACCTCCTTTATATACAGTACCTAAAAAATTACCAGGTAGTGGTTGGTTAGCATGATTGCCCCCTTGAAAATTACTTCCATTACCTAAAATGAAAATAAAAATACATACTGCAGCAGTTAAAGCTAATGGGATAACTACTGATGAGAATAAAGTTTTTAAACTTTTTGATAAATCACCTTGATTAGATGCAACGACTTGTTTTTTCATTTCTAATTATTATTATTTGTTATTTAATTATTTGTTTACTTTTTTTTATTCGTCATTATATAACTGCAAATGACACTTTTTATTATTGACTAATTTTTCTGCAAATTTACATCTTTTTTTTAATCCGAACGCATATTATGTTATAATATTTTATAGAAATCAGTTTACGGCTGTAATGACTAAGTTAACGGTAAATTATTTTTAGCAATTCTTTAAAATAAACTTAAAAATCTTGTAAATATAAAATTGAAAGTGTCAAAATTTGCTGAAAAGTATTATGATATCTTAAACCAACATAACTTTATAGGAATCAAACCTCAAAAAGTTCATTTACACTTTGAAAGGGCTAAAATGGACTTGAAGAGCGTTAAAATGGACTTGAAGTAGGCTTATATAGACTTGAAGGACGTTAATATGGACTTGAAGAGCGTTAATATGGACTTGAAAGACGTTTATATGGACTTGAAAGGTGTTAATATGGACTTGAAAGAGGCTTATATGGACTTGAAGAAGGTTAATATGCGTGTAAGAAGGGCTAAAATGAATTTTATAAAAAAGAAAATACCAAATCTTTTAACTAATACATCATTTATAAATATTAATAAAATATTAACCTTTTTAATCCAATAACACTTAAAGTAGAAAAATTTAATTAATTTTGCCCTCAAATTACAAAACAATATTAATAAGAAATGTCGCATAGAATACTTCATTTTTTTTCTTCGGATTTTATATCAGGGGCAACGATGTATGCTATTCGTATTGCTGAGAAACAAACCGAAGAAGGAAATAAGGTTTTTATAGTAACTGATAGTTCTAACCTGCCTTCAAAATTACCAATAACCACTTTAGCTGTTGCAAACCGCTCATATAAGCAGCGAATTAAAAATATACTTTTTCTCAGACAATTCATTTTTAAAAATAATATTACTATTGTTCATGCCCATTCAAGAGCAGCTAGCTGGGTAGCTTATATTGCATGTAAGATGTGTAGAATACCTTTGGTATCAACAATACATGGCAGGCAATTTAAACCAGATGATAAATATGGTGAATACATTATTGGTATATGCCCTAATATTATGGAGCATCTTAAAACCGAGCTTAAGTTTGACGCATCTAAATTATTTTTAATCCCTAACGGCATTGACTTGTCTAATTTTAAAGATTATAAATCCAATAAAAATGAATCTCAATTTGTAATATCTGTAGTAGGTAGATTTAATGGGCCAAAAGGTAGAAATATTGCAAGTCTGCTTACTGATATTTTCCCAAACTTATTGCAAGAGTTCCCACATTTATATATCAATTTGTTTGGATGCGCTTGGGAATCTTTCCCAGACGAAGCAAAAAATTGCTATCAAGATTTACACCAACAGTATAATGATAGGATTTTAAATCTTGGGTTTAACGATAAAGTATTATATAAAATAATTAATTCAGACCTTATCATAGGATCAGGAAGAGTTGCAATTGAGGCTTTATCTTTAGGAATTACGACCATGGCAATAGGCGAAGGTTGTTATCACGGCATTCTTACTAAAAATAATATTGATGCTGCTAAAGCTTCTAACTTTGGTGATATAATGCCTACTAAAAGTGATTTCCATCCTGATTGCAATCTTATTCTTAATGATATTAGAAATTATATTATTAATCCGGTTAAACATGTACTTAATGATGATATTTCTATTTATGAACTAAATTCTATTAACGATAAAATTGAAGAAGTTTACAGGAAAGCTATTATTAAAAAGTTTCATCCTAAGCATATACCGATACTAATGTATCATAAAGTACCGGATGAGCCAATTAATAGTCAGCATAAAACATTTGTAACGAAAGATAATTTTAAGAAACATCTACAGTTTTTTAAATTCAGAGGCTTAAAGGCTATTACTTTTAAAGAATATCAGGATTTTGCTAGTGAAAAAAAAACAATAAAAGAGTTTCCACGAAAAGCATTTATCATAACTTTTGATGACGGTTATACTGATAATTTTACTAATATGCTACCTCTTACAAATCAATATGGATATAAAGGAGTACTGTTTCTTTTAGGTGATTTTAATGCTACAGCTAACTTTTGGGACAAAGGTGAGGATGAAGCTACAAGCCGTTTAATGACTACTGATCAAAAAAAGGCTTTTGTTGATAATGGTTGGGAGATAGCTGCACATTCAATCACGCATAGAGACATGTCTTTACTAACAGATCAAGAAATTATAGAGGAACTTACTGAATCACGTAGGATAATTGAAGAAACTTTAGATACTGAAATAATATCTTTTGCTTATCCTTTTGGCACTATCAACAATCGTTTGAAAGAACTTACCAAATCAGCAGGCTATTCTTATGGGATTTCAACAGATTCGGGTGGGATGACTATTGATGAAGATCCTTTTGAGATATTTAGAGTAAATATTTTCCCTAACGAATCTATTTTGCAACTTTATAAAAAGACTTCAACCTGGTATAGGACTTATTACAAAAAGAAAAGAGGGAAATAGTTAAATACATTATAACAAATCTTTTTGTTTGAAAGAAGATACTGTCGTCGAATGGGTTTTTGATGATGTAAATTGACACAAATTATCTTCAAAACTGCAACTTTCATCATTTGCTCACGACTCCGTATATGCCGCTCACGACTTCGCATGGGCAGCTTCCCCCATTACATGTGCAAATTAAGTCTCCGTATGTGCTGCTTCCCCCCGTTCATTTGCAAATTAAGCCTCCGTATGTGCCGCTTCCCCCCATTCATTGTAAAATCCCCCCATGTTTTAACATATGCCCCCCGTTCATTGCACAATTATCTCGTGCATGGTAAGCTTCCCCCAATGTTTTGTATTCTTCCCCCTTGAAACACCTAAATGCCCCCCTTACATTTACATTTCATATCAAATTTGCTGCTGCTTTCTGTTTTGTATGCAATCTAAATCACTAATCTTACACTTATTAAATAAAAACATAAGCATAAAGGTATTCAACAAAGACTAATTCATAAGATACTAACATATAATTAGAGGGTATTATAAATATCTAGTTCAATAATATGGAGTATTAGATTGTAGTTAAGAAATATATTTTACTTGCGTGAAGCTATAAAAACTTCGCATCATGCTAAATAATATACTTAACAGATAATTATATTATTTGCTCCAGTTTAAGTTGTTCTTCATGATTGGGATTCCAGGCACCGCATTCGTTTTTAACAAAATAACTCTTCTCTTTATTCTCTTTGTCAATAACATTCATACCATACATTGGTGGTATATAAAAATGAATTGACACTGCATACTCTTCATTTTTATTTTCGATAGAATGATATATTCCTTTTGGAACTTCTGCAATCGTATTGTTAATAAGTGGAATACTACAAACCAAATCTAGATTATCATCATAAAT
Organism: uncultured bacterium; assembly: GCA_903911455.1. Taxonomy (GTDB): domain Bacteria; phylum Bacteroidota; class Bacteroidia; order Bacteroidales; family JACABE01; genus JBAXLO01. The sequence continues at coordinate 13,996 of CAIWDQ010000549.1, read as the reverse complement.
AATATTGTCAGCATTACCTGAAACCGAATAAACACACCCAAAAGAATTGCCATGATTATGAATATTACTACCTTCCATAGGTTTCCAATTCATTACAATTACTTCAAAATTCTCTGTTTGATAGGCACACTTTCTGCCGTAAGGCAAATCTTCAGGATATAGCAGATGTTCTGTAACATCATCTATATCGAAAGTATATTCTTGCAGAAGAGCTTTAAAATCAGCAGGTCCATTCATTTTTGATTTGAAAGCAATAAAAAGCTTTTCGATATGATTTATTTTTTCTTTAAAATTCATGTTAATTCTTTTTGTTAATGATTACAATTTGATTTCTTACTAAAATTTCTAAAAAATAAATACGCAATTAAATATTTGCAAAATTAAGCCATCTTTTAATAGCAATTGTTAATATTAACGTGGAATATAATATTTATTATGATGATAGAACTCATCTAAAAAAGTGAAATATTCCATTTTTTATCATTTAATTATATCTTAACTTTTTGAAGTTATGGAAAACAATAAAGAAAACAAGTTAGATTCTGATAAGAATTTATTAAAGTTATTAAGTAGTCAGTATATAACTGAAGATGAGTTCGAACAATTGTACGACAGTTCGGTAATTATCCAATTCAAAAAAGGAGAAGTTCTTTTGAAACAAGGTTTAAAAACCACGCATCTGGTATTTATTACCAAAGGCATGGTTAAATTCAACTATCAGGATAACAGTGGCAAAAATCTAATTCTTACAATCGCTAAAGCGCCTTCGATATTAGGCGGTGCTAATATTTTTTATGATAATATCAACATCTTTTCCATTACAGCCATCGAAGACTGTGAGGGTTACCTTATAGATGTTGAGAAACTTAAAAATATTGTAATCAATAATAGTAACTTTACGTTGAAACTGTTGGAACTTGTTTCAGGCATGTTCAAAACATCCGTTTTTAACTTTATAAGCCTGGCTCACAAGCAAGTTACAGGCCGAATTGCAGAGATTCTTTTATACCTTTCACGGAGTATTTACGAGAGCGATAAATTCACCTTAAACCTTTCGCGCCAAGAGTTTGCCGAATTTGTAGGCTGTTCAAAAGAAAATGTAATCAACACCCTTCGCAAGTTCCACAACGAAGGAATCATCGAGGTTACCGGAAAACATATTATTATTAATGATCCCGAAAAGCTTAATAAGATAAGTAAAGTAGGGTAAATATGTAAATCAAGAATAACCAAATAAAATTAATATTAATTATTTGTTTGTATCGTAACAATAAATACAATTTAAATCGTTAATATTGCAGTCTGAAATATATAAATTCTTAAATAGCTCGTTTGCGAAACTCAAAACCACCCACCTAGATTTATTATATAAATATAAAATAGGTTGATGTAAGTAAGTTTAGCTCATAATTAGTCCCGAGGAAACTGTAAAGAGCCGTTACAGTGCCGGACAAATTTGGCATTACTAATACACATTGACAACATATTTATAAATAAATAATAATTACAATAAAAAAAATCGATTTAAATCACATTACCGTTTACGGTTTGTTAGATGCTTATTACAAAAAGTATAAAGTTAAAATTGATATTTATACCTATTTGACTATTCTTTATGGACAAATTGAGACTAACAGACAATTGCTTTTACCACTGGGTGGCAAACAAGGCACCGACGATACAGGTATAGCAGAAGAAACAAGTGAAGCTAAAATAGCTCTTGTTTTAGAAATACTCCAGAATGCAGGCCCTGCTGCTTCAAAATTTCATCATCTGGGCAAAAAAGCACTCTCCATTTTATTATCCTTCTCTTATTCAGATTTAATTAGAATGAGACCCGAAATCTTAATCCAAACATCTAACACTGTTGTTAATACCTGTACAACTAATATTACTGATCTTACAGGAACAGGTGTTACAATAATAAGTCTGGCAAAGGTAACAGATGCTAAAGAAGCTTATCAACCCGAAGTTAATGCTTCAAGAATAGCTATCAGAGACAAAACAGTTGTAACAGTAGATATATCAGCTACAATCAGCGAAAATCAAGATATAATAAATAACCAACTTAAAGGTGGGATGATGGTATTTATGGTAACTGAAAAAACTATGCATGCCGAATTTTTAAAAATGATCGAATTGCCTCACGAAGGCGTACACAGTCATCATGCACCTCAAGGTCCTAAAGCAATTATTACAATAAATGCAGTAAACGACGAAAATTCAGAAACCCTGGAAAACGTTTCAGTAAAAATCGTTGGAACAAGAAAAACATTTAAAACAGATTCAAGTGGAATGTTGGCAGCTAATATTCTATTAGGTCCAGGTATGGGAAAGGCTGAAAAAGAAGGCTTCGTTTTACAAAACTTTGTATTTACATTAACCGACAAAGGTTTAGTAATAACAATTAGGATGGTTCCAATAACAGCATAATCATCTTAATAAATTCATAAAAAAAAGGCTTCATCGTTACTGATGAAGCCTTTTTTATTGGGGTATAATCAATTAAGAATTAAAAATTAAAAATTAAGAATTGAATTGAATAATTGAATTGAATAATTGAATTCTTGAATTCTTAAATTCTTGAATTCTTGAATTCTTAAATCACCAAATCACTAAATCACCAAATCACCAAATCACAAGTAAATATTACTTTAAATAAATAACTTGAAGTTTATGCAAAAGCTCATGATATTCTTCATGTTTTCCGGCACCAATCTTTTCAAGTTCAATCTTCTCAAAGGCTTCATAAATACTATCATGTAACCCCGGATCAATAATCTGATCGGCCATCCTGAAAAGAATATTGTTTTCTTTATCAATATGACTTCTTAAAAGATTAATATATCCTGTACTATTTTCAACAATACCTTTTAAAGCAGTTTTATCATCACTTTTATAAGCATTAAAAGCTTCGGTTAAGCCTTTTACAAAAGCACGTCCCTGATCATGTTCAATAAGCATAACTGCAACCGGACCGTTATCATAACTCATACCTGCCTTAACCATAGCAGGGAATAAAACTTCTTCTTCCTTGCCATGATGGCATTTATCAGCAAAAGTCTTTATAAAGTCAATCATACTTTCAAGATGCTCAACATTCACTTCCTCACCAGCTTCAGCCTTCTTATTAAAACTTTCTATAATTGAAAGCATCAACTTAATGCCTTCATGTTCTTCCATTAATTGCTCAGTTGCTTTCATTTTATTATTATTTTTATTTGTTTTGATAACCACATCGTCATTGCGATACCGCATTTGCGGTAGTAGCAATCTCAATAAACAGATTGCTTCGCTTTGCTCGCAATGACGGTATAGTTAATGAATTATGTAATTCTTAATTCTTAATTTTTAATTCTTAATTATTAATTATTTCTTTATTGACCAGCCTGCTTTCAAACCAATCACAAAATAAACTAATCCTAAACTACCTAATGCAAAAATGCCATCACCAAATACTCTTAACCAACGTAAATGTTGCATATAAGGTTGTTGCATAAATTCCATTGAACGTGCATACCATATACCATGATCAACAGAAGCAATAGTTTGTAAGATACCTACTGGTAATACGCTAATGAAAAGCATTAATATTAAACCTATCTGGAAACACCAGAAAGAGAATTTCAATACTTTGTCGTTCCATTCCTGTTTGATAGTCATACCTCTTAGCGAGAATAACATCAAACCAATGCCTAACATACCATAAACGCCGAATAAAGCAGCATGTCCGTGTACGGCAGTTGTGTTTAAACCTTGCATATAATACAATGCAATTGGAGGATTAATTAAGAAGCCAAATACACCTGCACCCACTAAGTTCCAGAATGCTACAGCAATGAAACAATAGATAGCCCATTTATATTTCTGTATCCATTCGTTAGCTCTTGTAAGTTTGTAATTATGCCATGCTTCGCCTCCCATTAATACTAATGGTACAACTTCGAGTGCACTGAATGAAGCCCCTAAAGCTATGATTGACATTGGTGCTCCTGCAAAATATAAATGATGGAATGTACCAATAATACCACCTAATAAATAGATGATCGTTGCAAATAAAGCACCTGCTGTAGCTCTTTTTACATTCAATAACCCAAGTTTTACTAATAAGAAAGCAATAACTGTTGTTGCAAAAACTTCGAAGAAACCTTCAACCCATAAATGAACTACCCACCATCTCCAGTATTCAGCTACTGAAAGATGTGCCTGACGACCGTACATTAAACCGGCACCATAAAATGCTGCAATTGCAATAGAAGATATTAAGAATAAAACAAGTAAATGTCTGGTGTCGGCTTTTACTTTTAGTGCTGGACGCAATGCTCTTACCATTAAAAGTAACCATATTAATAAACCACCAAATAAAAGTATTTGCCAGAATCTGCCTAAATCAACATACTCATAACCCTGATGTCCGAAATAGAAGTTTTGAACTAAGCCTAATTTCTGCATAATTCCCATCCATTCGCCAGCTAATGATCCCAAAACAACAATTAATAAAGCCCCAAATAAAACGTTTACTCCTAATCTCTGATATTTGGGTTCAACACCCGAAACAGCAGGAGCAATAAACAAACCTGTAGCTAACCATGCAGTTGCAATCCAGAATATAGCTAACTGTACATGCCATGTGCGCGATATTGAATATGGTAAAATTGAACCAAGATTTAAACCATAAAAACCGTTACCTTCAACACCATAATGTGCAGTTACTATCCCCATTATTACCTGTATAAGTATCAATCCACTTACTATCCAGAAATATTTTAAAGTAGCTTTCATTGATGGAGTAGCCTGTAAGTTAATTAATGGATCGCTTTCAGGATATGAAATCCCCGGATCTTTATCATCATTTTTAGCATAATAAAAACCTAATAAACCAATACCCAATAATAACATTACAATACTAAACATAGTCCAGAATAAGAATTTACCTATAGGATGGTTGCCTACTAATTCGTCACCAGGCCAGTTGCTGGTATAAGTAATATCCTTACCGGGACGTTCGGTTACACATGCCCACGAAGCCCAAAAGAAGAAAGCATTCATAAGATGCATGTTTTTATCATTTTTAATAGTATTAGCAGGAATAGCATAAGCGTTTCTTGTCTTTTCCAAGTCTTTACCATCAGTAAATAATTGCTTATAATATTCCATGTTAGCATTAATTGCTTTTAATCTCATACCTGAAACTTTTATAGTATTAGTAGCTTCATCATAAGTATTAGTACGCAATTCTTTTTGTAATAATGATTTTAGATAAGCCTGCTTTTCAGGTTTTTCATTATCATAAGTAGTAGAATCAAATTTAAAAGCAAGTTCATTTAAAATAAAAACTGCTTCACGATGTAGCCAATCTGCCGACCAATCAGGTGCAACATAGGAACCATGTCCCCATACTGTCCCCATTTCCTGTCCACCAATTGACTGCCACACACTCTGGCCATCTTTAATATCCTGAGCAGTAAAAACCTGCTCTCCATCTGTAGTTACAACTTTTTCGGGTATTGGTGGTTTCTGTAAATAAATTTCATAACCATAGTACAATAGTACCGAAAAACAAATTACCATAACGGCAATAAATCCAATCCATAATTTTCTCGTGTTCATGTTTATTATTATTAGTTATACAATTAATTTAAAATACTACATAAAGGTAGTATTTATGTTCAAAAAAAATTTCTAAGTTATAATACTCTTTTCTTTTAAATCAAAAAGAGTAGTAGTTTTTAATGCATCAGTCATTTTATTTTTAATTTCTCCAAAAGCATCATGAAAAGAACATTTACCCTCTTTATTACAATCATGATTCTCTAACATACAAGAATTAAATTTCTCTAAGCCTTCTACAGCATCAATTATATCAGATAGAAATATATTCTTAATACTCTTAGCAAACACAAAACCGCCATTCTTTCCTCTTTTGCTTTGTATAAAACCGGCTTTTGAAAGATCAGTTAAAAGTCTTCGTAAATACTGCATCTGGATATTAAGTTTCTCACTTAAATAAGTAGAAGTATAATCTAATTGATCATTATGCGACATTAAGATTAAAACTTTAAAAGCGTATGTTGTTGTCTTGTTGAAATTCATAAATACTACCTTGATGTATTATTTTGCAAAAGTAAAAACAATTTTTGAATAAAAAAGTTTTTTTTTGAGAAATATTTACAATTATTTTTTTTGATGATTTGTAATTAGCACCAATCCCTTCTAGGTAAAATGCAACTATCCAAAATTTAATCAATTAATAACTGAATCCTTGAATCCTTGAATCCTTGAATTCTTAAATCACCAAATTGCCAAATCACTAAATCACCAAATAATTCCAATACAAAAGCACCTCTCCTTTTAGGAGAGGCTTGGGTGAGGTCAATAAAAAAGCCTTCCTCAATTAAGAAGAAGGCTCCGGTTTTTAAGTCAATTTATATAGAATCACATGATTTGTTTGTTACTTATAATCATTAAGGATCTCCTTGATCCCATCAGGAGCTACACGTCCGTAAACTTTGTCACCAACCATAACTACGGGCGCCAATCCACAAGCACCTACGCAACGTAAGCAACTTAAAGAGAATTTGCCATCAGCTGTTGTTTCGCCAACAGTAATCTTAAGTTCACGTTTAAATTCATCCAGCACTTTTTCGGCTCCACGCACATAACAAGCTGTTCCCATACATATTGAGATTGGGAATTCACCTTTAGGTATCATCGTAAAGAACGAATAAAAAGTAACTACACCATAAACATGAGCAGTAGATGTGTTTAATTCGCGTGCTACCACTTCCTGAACTTCAGCAGGTAAATAACCTAATGTACTTTGTGTTTTGTGAAGTACATTTATCAATTCACCTTTTTCATTATTAAAGGATTTACAAATATCCTTGATCTGATTTATCTTATTTTCTGATAATTTAATGCTAACCATTTGATATAAATTTAAAAAGGTTAATAATTAATCGTTGATAATAACTTCTTCACTCTTGTCGAAATAGTGAGTATGAAGTAAATGATGAGAAACAGCGCCACATGGCTTACCTAGGAACTCTTCATATAATTTGATTATATCAGGGTTCTCGTGAGATTTACGAATTGGTTTGCCGGCATCTTCCTGATAAATAGCTTCCGAACGTTTCTTCAAAATCTCAATATCACCATGATGGTAAGGCTGACCGCCACCACCAATACATCCACCCGGACAAGCCATGATCTCGATAGCATGGAACTTAGATTTACCTGCTCTTACATCTTCCAATAATTTACGAGCATTACCAAGTCCGTGAGCTATACCAATATTTATAGGTAAACCATCAAAATCTATAGTTGCTTGACGGATATTTTCAAGACCTCTTAATTCGGTGAAATCAACTTTATCAAGTTTCTTTCCGGTAAATACTTCGTAAGCAGTACGACAAGCAGCTTCTATAACACCACCAGTAGCTCCAAAGATAACGCTGGCACCTGTTGATTCGCCCAGAGGGTGATCAAAATCTTCGTCTTCCAATGTATTGAAATCAATATTTGATTGTTTAATTAAATGAGCTAATTCACGAGTTGATAAAGAAAAATCAACATCAGGATTACCATCTTTCTTAAACTCATCACGCTGACATTCATATTTCTTAGCTAAACAAGGCATGATAGAAACTACAACCATATTCTTACGATCAACACCAATCTTATCAGCAAAATATGATTTAGCAATAGCGCCAAACATCTGTTGTGGAGATTTAGCTGTTGAAGGAATATCCAACATATCAGAGAAATTATGTTCGAAGAAATTAACCCATCCCGGACAACAAGAAGTTAAGATAGGTAATTTAACAGTAGTATCACCAGCTAAATGTTTTGAAAGACGACCTAACAATTCAGTACCTTCTTCCATAATGGTTAAGTCGGCAGCAAAATCGGTATCAAATACATATTTAAATCCTAACTGACGCAAAGCAGCAGCCATCTTACCAGTAACTATCTGACCAGGTTCCATACCGAACTCTTCGCCTAAAGCAACACGTACAGCTGGAGCAGTTTGTACAACAACAGTTTTAGTAGGATCAGCTAAAGCATTAATAATATAACGAGTATGATCTACTTCGGTTAAAGCACCGGTAGGACATACAGAAACACACTGACCGCAATAGGTACAAGGTGATTTCTCTAAATTCATTTCGAAAGCAGGAGCCACAACAGAAGTAAATCCACGATTAACTGCTGATAAAGCACCAACAGTTTGGATATCATTACACATCATCTCGCAACGACGGCACATGATACATTTATCAACATCACGAATAATAGAAGGTGATGTATCTTTACGATAGGTAGATTGTTCGCCCTGGTAAGGAATTTCTCTTACACCTAATTGCTGAGCCATCGATTGTAACTCACAGTTACCGGCTTTAGCACAAACTAAACAATCGGTTGGGTGATCAGAAAGCATTAATTCCAAAACAGTTCTTCGTGCATTAAGCACTCTTATATTATGAGTATGAACAACCATACCTTCCATAACTTCGGTAGCACATGCTGGAGCAAGATTCTTGCGACCTGCAATTTCTACAACACAAATACGGCAACCACCTGGTTTGTTCTCTATATTCATCCCCTTTAATTCAAAGTAGCAAAGAGTAGGGATTTCGATACCTATCTTACGAGCTGCTTTTAATACGGTAGTACCTTTTTCTGCTTCAACAACTTTATTATCTATTGTTAGTTTAATCATTTCCATTTTCAATTCTTTTTAAATTATTTTATACTAATAGCATTAAACTTACATTTTTCCATACATGCTCCACATTTAATACAAATATCCTGATTGATTAAATGTGCAAGTTTTCTTTCACCAGTAATAGCATTTACAGGACAATTGCGAGCACATGCTGTACAACCAACACATTGTTCAGGATCAATAATGTATTGCATTAATGCTTTACATTGATTTGAACGGCACTTCTTAACTGTAACATGCTCTATATACTCATCCCAGAAGTTTTCTAATGTTGATAATACTGGATTAGGAGAAGTTTGCCCCAAACCACATAAAGAAGTATCTTTAATTACATGACTTAAATTTTTCAACTTGTCAAGATCTTCTAAAGTACCTTTACCCAGCGTTATTTTTTCTAAAATTTCATAAAGACGTTTGTTACCAATACGACATGGAGTACATTTACCACATGATTCTTCAACAGTAAAATCAAGATAATATTTAGCTATAGACACCATACAATCATCTTCGTCCATAACGATCATACCACCTGAACCCATCATAGAACCTGCTGCTATCAGATTATCATAATCAATAGGAGTATCTAAATGCACTTCGGTCAAGCAACCACCTGAAGGGCCACCTGTTTGAACAGCTTTAAATTTCTTTCCGTCTTTTATACCACCACCAATTTCATAAATAATTTCACGAAGTGTGATACCCATTGGAACTTCAATAAGACCAACATTATTAATTTTACCTGCTAAAGCAAATACCTTAGTTCCTTTTGATTTCTCAGTACCGATAGCTGCAAACCATTCAGCACCTTTATTAATAATTACAGGAATGTTAGCAAATGTTTCAACATTATTTACATTGGTTGGTTTCCCTAAATAACCTGATACAGAAGGGAAAGGTGGTTTAAAAGTAGGTTCTCCCCTATTTCCTTCCATCGAATGTATTAAAGCAGTTTCTTCACCACAAACAAAAGCACCTGCACCATAACGTAGTTCAATATCAAAGTCAAAACCTGAACCCATGATATCAGTACCTAAGAAACCGAATTCTCTTGATTGATTAATCGCGGTTTTTAATCTTTCGATAGCTAAAGGATATTCAGCACGAATATAAACCAAACCTTTAGTAGCACCTATTGCATAACCTGCAATAGCCATAGCTTCAATCACTGAATGAGGGTCACCTTCTAAAATAGAACGATCCATGAAAGCTCCTGGGTCGCCTTCGTCAGCATTACAAACTACATATTTTTGGTCAGCTTGTGATTTACTTGTAATCTCCCACTTCAAACCGGTTGGGAAACCACCACCTCCACGACCTCTTAAACCTGATTTCTTAATGATATCAATAGTTTTTTGAGGGTCTTTTGATTCTAATACTTTCCCTAAAGCTAAATAACCATCGCATGCAAAATATTCATTTATATTTTCAGGATCAATAAAACCACAGTTTCTAAGAGCAATACGTAATTGTTTCTTAGAATGAACTTTTAAATTAGGATCACTATCAAGAAGTAATCTTGTTACTTTATTGCCATTTATAATATGTTCTTCAACAATCTCTTTTAAATCTTCAGGTTTTACACCAATATAAATAGTATTGTCATGCAGCACTTTTACGATAGGTCCTTTTTCACATAACCCAAAACAACCTGTCATCATAACCTGAACTTCTTCGTTTAATCCTTTTTCACGAATAGTTTCTTTAAGATTACTTGCGATGACTTCATTTTGTAAAGCATTGCAGCTAGTACCTCCACAAACAAGAAGATGCTTTTTAATTTTCGCCATTTTGTTTTCCTCCTTTATTTATTACTTTTCAATAGATTCGTAATTAACAGGAATAATTCCATCAACTAATTCATTATTCTTAATGTATTTTTCGATGATTTCATCTCCTTTTTTCAAATTTACATAACCAAATACAATTGGTGCCTTGTTAGGTAATGTAACCTCAATTGTAGGTTCAGCATAGCAATAACCCATACATCCTGTTTGAGTAACAACAGCCTCAATGTTTCTTTTATCAAGCTCATCAATTAAGAACTCCATTAAGTCTTTTGCCCCGGAAGCAATTCCACATGTTGCCATTGCAACTTTAATCTGAACTAAATTAGATGAATTATTTCTTTCAACTAGCTTAGATTCCATTTCTTCTCTCAATTTCTTGAGATCTTCTAAAGATTTTACTTTTGACATGATTTATACCATTATTATTTAACTTGTATATTATATTGTGTTTAATCAAGCATTTATCAGAAATACTTATTACAAATTTCATTTTGCAAAATTACAATGTTTAAAACTAGTAAACAAATTAATATGTTATTTTTTTAACATTGTGACGATATTAACATTATTAAGAATAATTCTAAATAATACTCGTTCTATTTTAATGATTTACAAATTCGTCTTCCAAATTCACTAAAATTAGCTGTATATTTTTTATTATATTGTGTAATCCTTTTTATTCGTACTTTTGTTTCTTAAATAAATGATGTTAATATGTCTGATAAATCAATTAAAATATCTCTTGAAGTCGGGGGAATGACTTGTGCTTCCTGTGCTCTTAATATTGAAAACAAGCTTAAGACACAGAAAGGTGTTAATACTGCTTCTGTAAACTATGCGAACCATTCTGTAATTTTAGAATATGCACCTGATTCAACCGATTTGAATGTTTTGCAGAAAACTATTAAAGATATTGGTTATGAATTATACATTGATGAACTTACGATAACTGAAAAAGAAGAAAAAGAGCAGAAACGTTATAATGAATTAAAGCGAAAATTAATTATTGCAGCTTCATTTTCGTTACCTATCTTTATTATTTCAATGTTCTTTCATCATTTATTTACCGGACAGAACTATTTGTTACTTATACTTACTATCCCTGTTATATTATATAGTGGTGCCGAGTTTTATATTACTGCCTGGAAACAAACCATGCATCGTATGGCAAACATGGACACTCTTGTAGCATTGGGCACAGGTGTTGCATTTATTTATAGCGTCCTTAATAGCTTCTCCCCTACCCTATTAAATGCAAATAATGAGGTTCATGTATATTATGAATCGGCTTCTGTAATCATTACGCTTATTCTTTTAGGTAGATTTCTGGAAGAGCGTGCTAAAACCCGTGCATCTTCTTCTATCAAGAAGCTTATGGATTTGCAACCTAAGACTGTTACCGTTATTCGTTATGGTCGCGAGATTGAATTGAACATTAAAGATGTAATAAAAGGTGATGAAATACTTATTAAACCGGGTGAGAAGATTAGTGTTGATGGTAAAGTGATTGACGGCTCTTCATACATCGACGAAAGTATGATTACAGGCGAGCCTATTCCTGTTAACAAGATTAAAAATGACAAGGTGTTTGCTGGTACTCTTAATCAGAATGGAACTATAACTATTGTTTGCGAGAAGACGGGTAGAAATACTCTTTTATCTCAGATTATTAAAATGGTACAGGAGGCTCAGGCGAGCAAACCTCCTATTCAGAAGCTTGTGGATAAGATTGCAAGTATCTTTGTGCCCGTTGTAATTGTGGCTGCATTGTTAACTTTTGCTATTTGGTTCTTTATTGCTGGGGCCTCTTTTGCTTTCGCGGTTACCAATACTATCACGGTGCTTATTATTGCCTGTCCGTGTGCTTTAGGGCTTGCCACTCCTACTGCTTTGATGGTTGGTTTGGGCAAAAGTGCCGAGCATGGCATACTTATTAAAGATGCTGATAGTTTAGAGGTTGCTCATAATATTAATGCTATGGTTTTTGATAAAACTGGAACCATTACCGAGGGTAAACCTAAGATTACTGATCTTATCTGGACTAATCAAAATGATAATACTCTTCAGCAATCTATCTTATTTGCTGTTGAATTTCGTTCGGCGCATCCTCTTGCTAATGCTATTGCCAATTATTTAAAGAATATCACTAAAACTAATATTCCTTTTACAAAATATGAAAACATTTCAGGTAAGGGAATTAAAGCTATATATAATAATATAGTATACCTTGTTGGTAATAGTAAACTTTTAGAAGATAATAATATCACTATTCCAGTTAACCAGCAACAATTAATAGATAAGTTAACATCTGAAGCTAAAACTGTGGTTTTATTTGCTGATAATACTTCTTTACTGGCTATTATAGCTATTGCTGACGAGATTAAAGAATCTTCTTATGAAGGTATAAAAGCAATTAAGGCTTTAGGAATTAAAACATATCTCCTTACGGGAGATAATAATAAGACCGCTACTGTTATTGCACAGAAAGCAGGTATTGATAATGTGATTTCGGAAGTATTGCCTACTCAAAAGGCTGAATTTATAAAAGATTTACAAGCTAAAGGAATGATAGTTGCAATGGTGGGCGATGGTATTAACGATGCTATTGCACTTACGCAGGCCAATATTGGTATTGCGATGGCTCATGGCTCGGATATTGCTATGGAAAGTGCGGGTATTACGTTGATTCACTCTGATATGAAACAAATATTAGGAGCTATTAAGTTATCAAAGGCTACTATTAAGACTATTCGTCAGAATCTTTTCTGGGCATTTATCTATAATATTATTGCAATTCCTATTGCGGCCGGTGTTATTTATCCTTTTACAGGCTTTCTGTTGAATCCAATGATTGCTGCTGCTACTATGGCGATGAGTTCGGTGTCGGTGGTTACAAATAGTCTTCGTTTGAAGAACACGAAGCTTTAGGGGACAATTAAGAATTAAGAATTAATAATTAATAATTGGGAGAAATGTCTAAAGTTGATTGATAAATTCTCTATCAAAATTATAATTTCCTCCGCTTGAACTCAAATAAGGTTCGCTTGAACTCAAATAAGATTAGCTTGAACTCAAATAAGCTTGGCTTGAACTCAAATAACCTTGGCTTGAACTCAAATAACCTTCGCTTGAACTCAAATAACCTTCGCTTGAACTCAAATAAGGTCGGCTTGAACTCAAATAAGGTCGGCTTGAACTCAAATAACCTTCGCTTGAACTCAAATAACCTTCGCTTGAACTCAAATAACCTTCGCTTGAACTCAAATAAGGTTCGCTTGAACTCAAATAACCTCCGCTTGAACTCAAATAACCTTCGCTTGAACTCAAATAACCTTCGCTTGAACTCAAATAAGCTTGGCTTGAACTCAAATAACCTTGGCTTGAACTCAAATAACCTTGGCTTGAACTCAAATAAGCTTGGCTTGAACTCAAATAACCTTGGCTTGAACTCAAATAACCTTCGCTTGAACTCAAATAACCT
>CAIWDQ010000548.1 GCA_903911455.1 uncultured bacterium | reverse complement strand
CATTTTCTTAATCATTTTTTTATGTAAACTTGATGAAGTGGTAACATATTAAATAACTATATGATATAATTTTGCATAAATTAAAATTGAATATTTATGCTTAAAAAAACATCATTAGTAAATAAGTTTAGTTTTAGAATTGTACTCTTAATTTTATTGCTTTTATCATATAAAGTTAATAACTCCCGAAGTCTTCGTTTAAACAATTGTAATAATACTGAAATATTTAACCCTGATAATCTTGGTTTTCTAAACAAACACAAAGCATCACTCAAGATATTGACCTGGAATATTTATATGCTGCCTTATATAAATATGTTGAATAATAATTCAACTCGTGCCGAGATGATAGGTGAGGTGATATCTCATTTTGACTATGATATTATTATATTTGAAGAAGCTTTTTATAGTCATTCACGCAAAATGATAAAACAGGAATTACAAAGTTTTTATCCATATATATATGGCCCTGCTAACTCTGAAGACAATTATTTTGAAACAAACAGCGGTGTGTGGATTTTAAGTAAAGTTCCTTTGAAATTAGTTAAATCTATCAGATATAAAAACCATAAAAGTTTTGATGCTATTGCCCGAAAGGGTGCAATGTTGCTTGAAGGAATAGTAAATGGTAAAACTTATCAGTTAGTTGGCACTCATCTTCAGGCTGAAGAATATTGTGATATTCGTAAACTTCAAATGGAGCAATTAACCAAAGAATTACTTGACCCTTTAAAAATAAAAGGAGTTCCTCAAATTATTTGTGGCGATTTTAATGTGGATGCTAAAGATTTTAATGAATATTCTTTTATGATAAACAAGCTCAATGTCAGCAACGATAGTTTATTTAGTTTGCAAAATAAATCGTTTGATGAAGTTAAAAATAAACTTGCTCATACTAAAAAGCCTGATCCTAAAACTCTGGATTATATTTTAATTAGAAATGAAGAAAAGGGAATAGGGATTAAAAGATTTTTAAAGATATTTAAAGGTCATGATAATGATGGGAATTTGATAGATCTATCGGATCATTATGGTGTTGAAGCTACTATTGTTTTCTAATTATAAACACATCTTCCAGAAGATAAAAAAACCACTACAAATCATTACAACACCTACAAGTTTATTTATTAAAAAGAGAAATTTCTCATTTAATATTTTTTGGAGTCGGCTGGCAAAAAAACATTTTAATACATCTAATGCAAAAGAAGTAATAAAAATTGTAGTCATAAACATGTACATATTAAATGTATTTAAACCATATGAACTACTTGATAAAGTTACGATACCTAGCCAAAACAATAAGTTAAATGGATTGCTAGAGTTAAAAAGATAGCCTCTTAAAACATTTCCGATATGTTTTATATAAAGTGGGAGTTCTTTTTTATTAATGTTTATAGTTTTATCCTTTTTCTTTAATAAAGTTATTATACCAAAACTTACTAATACAATTGAAGCTATATATCCTAACCATATTGAATTAGCCAATCCGCTTGCAAACGACTTTGCCAAAAATAATGCAATAAGCATAAAAGTAAAATCACTTAAAAAGAAACCAGTTAGAAATAGCATTCCCCTCCCGAATCCTTTATTAATTGTTTCCTGTAATAAAGCCCAAAAGCCGGGGCCAAACGAAAACGCAATTGTTAAACCAAACAAGAATCCACTTAATATGACTTTCATTCTTTTTATTTGCAAAGTAATAAAATAATGAGTTAATATTAAATAGAGTTATTCAAATTTATTATTTTATTAACTTTAAAGAAATATAAAATTTACATTAATACATGTCAGATTTAAATTAAATTAATTTAAATAATTAAGTCTGTGAGAATATGACAGGCAT
>CAIWDQ010000547.1 GCA_903911455.1 uncultured bacterium | reverse complement strand
CCTTTTTGTCCAATTCCCCATTGAGTTGCTAATTTGGTTGCATAATCTGCTTTATCCACTCCTTGTAAATCATTTACTGCTACAATACAAATTCTTGTTGAAGATGTTCTGGCATATTCATCAAGTTTCTGTTCTAATTGAGCTCTTTCCTGAGGATTAAATATGTTTGCAAAATCATTAACCAATCTTGGTGGGTCTGGTTGCTTTGGAAAGTCTTGTGAATATAATATACTTCCAGAAAGGAAAAATAAAGTTATAAATAAAAATCTTGTTAAGAATCTTGTGTTTGATATAATAGTTTTCATGACTTCAGATATTAATTATTATTAAATGAGATATCATCTGAAAGTTCATTAACATCATCACTCTTATGAGGAAAGTACTTTTTTAATTGAATCCCTGACCCCGAAATAGCTTTTACCAATCCTTCTGTATAATTATCTTCTCTGAAATGAAAAAGCATTTCATCTTTAATAGAATCCCAAAAATTATCAGGAACTACTTTATTAATACCTACATCTCCAATTATTGCAAACTTTCTATTCTTAACAGCCAGATATATTAGAACGCCATTCCTGCTTGCTGTCTTGGTCATCCCAATCTTATTAAATAAATAAGCGGCACGATCCAAAACATCTCCTTTACAAACATTCTCTATATGAACCCTAATCTCACCGGAAGTATCTAGTTCTGCAAGTTCAATTGCCGACTTAATATCTTCTTTTTGTTCTTTTGTGAATAAATCAGAAATATCTTTTTTCATGATTTTATTTTAATTTATGGGCATAAAATTATCAACTTTATGCCCATGTAAATTCTTTATTGTATTAGAACTTTACTTCGGGAGCTTTTTCTGCACCAGCTTGTGCTTCAAAATATGCTTTCTTTTGGAAACCGAACATTCTTGCAAAGATTACTCTTGGAAATGTACGGATACTTGCATTATAACCCTGTGCTGATTCATTAAACTTCCTTCTTTCTACTGCAATTCTATTTTCAGTTCCTTCCAATTGCGATTGTAGTTCCATAAAATTTTGTGTTGCTTTCAATTCAGGATATTTTTCAACCACTACCATTAATCTTGATAATGATGAACTCAATCCATTTTGAGCACCTTCAAATTTCTTTATTGATTCTGGTGTTAAGTTTGTTGGATCAACTTTTACAGCTGTTGCGTTTGCTCTTGCTTGTATTACATCTGTTAATGTTGATTTCTCAAAATTAGCTACACCTTTCACAGTGTTCACCAGGTTTGGGATTAGATCTGATCTTCTTTGGTAAACGTTTTCCACATTTGCCCATTGACCGTTCACGCTTTCTTCTGATTTTACTAAACCATTGTACATCCCTACTGACGACATGATCATTATAAATATGAAAGCTACTACTACTATGGCTATTATCCAGCCTTTACTTAATTTCATTGTTATGTTTTTAATTAATAATATAAATAGTACTACAAAAGTAATACATTATTTTTGATTTAAGAGGGTTTCTAAAAATTATATTTTTCGAGGCAAACAATATTTCAAAACCACAGTTTACATTTAGTAATCGAGGATTTTGAAATTGCAGTTTAACGATGAAAAAGCATTTTTTAGAAATCCCGTTATTTAATTATATCTACACTTCTCTTAATAAAATCGGTCAATGCCTCTCCTTTTAAAAGGTTTTGAGATAATAATGCCAAATCTGTCAATTGTTTTACCAGATTATCCTTACGACTTTCGTCAGTTTCATTCAGGATTTCCCCTATTAACTTATGATTTGTATTTACTACCATGTTATAACTATCTGGCAAACTTCCCATATACGACATTCCACCTCCCAAAGCCGACATATCCTTCATTCTACGCATAAATTCATTTTGGGTTATCATCACCGGTTGATCTGTTTCGCTTAAGTTCTCAAAAACTATTGTAAACTTTTGTTTCTCAATATTCTTTTCAAACACTGGTTTCAGTTTATCCTTTTCTTCATCACTTAGTTTAGATGGAGCATCTTCTTCTTTCCTCACTAATTTCTCAACTGTTTCGGCATCCACTCTTATAAAAGTAGAATTCTCCAGTTTACGCTCCATTAAATTTATAAAATGACTATCTAAAACTCCGTCAAACACTAAAATATCATAGCCTTTTTCTTTTGCTTGTTGAATATAACTATGTTGTTCTTCTGTATTATTAGTATAAATATAAATTAATTTATTTTCTTTATCAGTTTGTGCAGCTTCAATGTGAGTTTTGTATTCATCAAAAGTAAAATACTTCCCATCGGTATTTTTCAACAGACAGAATTTCTCAGCTCTCACTTCAAACTTAGGTTCCGATATCATTCCATACT
>CAIWDQ010000546.1 GCA_903911455.1 uncultured bacterium | reverse complement strand
TATATACGATTGCTTATAATGCCTAATTTAATCCTGTCTAATGTTAATTTTATCATATTTTTTATTTTATAAATAAAATACTGACACTATTGATTACGCAAATTTTCTCTTATTATATCATTAATAACAGCACTAACAAACGTAAAAACAAACAACATAAAACACATTCAAATCATAATAAAACCAATTACAAAACTAATGAGACTAATCGAAATAACACCATGTAGTCATTATGTGTGAAGCAAAGCAATCTCAATCGACTTTAATCAATAGATTGTCTCTCTGTTCCTCCTATTAATGACAATAGTTGATTTAATAGATTTCTTCCGAATGTGCAGGACTTACTAAAGACAACATTTATTTTGTGTTCTACTATATAGTCTATGCGTCATTGCAGGCTAGACCCACAATCCCCAGAAATTGGTAAAGTCATTCCGTACTTGACACGGAATCCCCTGAAAGTGGTAATGTCATTCCGTGCTTGACACGGAATCCCCTGAAAGTGGTAAAATTGCGTATGTAGACAAAGATTGAGATTGCGGGTCAAGCCCGCAATGACGACGTGGTTAATTAAAACTGTCATAACACGGTGTAAAATATTCACAAGAAACATCCTTATACTAATTATTTATATGTACTTTTACCGACTGAATTCTGAATTATGAAAAACACTAAATCAACTTATCCTTTTATTATGAAAAGAAATAAAAACACAAGTATCATAGCGACTTTAAGCATTCTATTAGTTACATTTATGATGAATGTTGGGGCAGCTCAGGATACGAATTTCAATAGTAACTTTACTACTTTAAAGGAGCTTCAAGAGAACTTTGCAAACCCTCCTGCCAAGTACCGCACCGCACCTTTTTATGTGTGGAACGACGATATTACAGAGCAACAGATTGATGAGATACTCACTGATTATAAGGCTAAAGGGATAGGTGGAGCCTTTATACATGCGCGTCCGGGTTTGATTACTGAGTTTATTTCGGACAGATGGTATAAGCTGTTTAAATATGCTGTTGATAAGGGGAAATCGTTGGGGATGCAGATATGGATATATGACGAAAACACTTATGCAAGTGGGAATGCAGGTGGACATGTACCAGCTTTGTTGCCCGAAGCCAGCAATCAAGGGTCTGGTATCATAATTACTTCTGCAAAGAAGTTTCCTGAGAAGTTGGATAAGACTTATTTCGTAATTTTGAAAAGAATTGGTGATAAGTTTGTGGAGATTACCAATAATTATGAGCAAGAATTAGGTAAGGAAGGGGAATATTATTTCTGTGAGAAGGAATATTATCCTAAGATGGCCTGGTTTGCAGGTAATACTTACGTTGATTTACTGAATCCTAAAGTAACTAAGAAGTTTAATGAGATTATTATGACTGGTTATGAAAAGCTTGTCAGCAATGAGTTTGGCAAGACAGTCCCTGGTGTGTTTACCGACGAACCGGGCATATACGTTGACCGTAATTGCTGGACTCCAGCTATGTTTGATACCTTTTATAAACGTTGGGGATATGATTTGAAGCTTAATTTGCCTTCGCTTAACTATGAAATTGGAGATTGGAAGAAGGTTAGGCACGATTATTATGCTATTGTTTTAGATTTATTTATAGATGGCTTTAGCAAACCATATTCAGAGTATTGCAAAGCACATAACTTAACATTTACAGGCCATTATCTGGAGCACGACTGGCCTTCACCAGCCATGACTCCTGATTTTATGTCGGTGCAAGCATATGAAGGAATGCCCGGAATTGATGATTTGTTTAATCAATACGATGAATCGGTGAATGCACAGTTTGGGAACATAAGGATGCCACGGGAAGTTGCCAGCGTTGCCAATCAGATGGGCAGAACCCGTACATTGAGCGAGACTTATGGAGGTGCAAGCTGGGCTTTAAGCTTTCAGGATATGAAGCGCATCGCCGACTGGCAGTTTGCAGGAGGGATTAATTTCGTTGTTCAACATTTGTCGTTTACCACTATAAAAGGATGGCGCAAGAGAGATTATCCGCAGTCGTTTTCGGCACACGAACCTTGGTGGAATTACTATAAAAACATTGTTGATTACACCGCAAGGATGTCGATGGCAATGTCATCAGGCAAGCAACTCAACAATGTTCTGGTCCTCGAACCCACCACAACTGCCTGGATGTATTTTTCAAGAAACGATAAGAACAAAAGGTTTGATGAGATAGGTAAATCATTTACTGATTTTATAAATGAGCTGGAGAATTATCAGATAGAATATGATTTAGGTTCAGAGAAGAACATTGCTTCTTATGGCAAGGTGGAGAATGGTAAGTTTTACATAGGAGAAAGAGCTTATGATAGAATAGTAATTCCTCCAGGCTTTGAAAACATTGAATCCAGATCCTTTGAACTACTTGAAATGTATATGAAACAAGGTGGAGAAGTTACTTTTAAATCTATCCCTGCATTTATTGATGGAGTATCGACGGATAAAATTGAGAAACTAATGTATCAATATCCTAAAACTTGGGAAAATACTTATTCTATAAGGACACCTATAGGTTCATTTAATAATAAAGATTTTTGGATTATTAATGCTGATAATTCTAAAGGTAAACTACTTCACCAAAGGAGAATACTTAAGGATGGAGAGCTTATATTATTAACAAATACTAGTAAAGATTATTGGGCAAAAGGAAAATTAAAAGCTAATGGATTAGAAGCTTTTGAAATGGATGCTTCAACAGGTAAGATGATTCCTTATCCTGCAACAACAAATGGGAAAAAGGTTGAGCTAGATTTTGAAATCCCTCAGTGTGGTAGTTTATTGCTTTAT
Source organism: uncultured bacterium (assembly GCA_903911455.1). Lineage (GTDB taxonomy): Bacteria > Bacteroidota > Bacteroidia > Bacteroidales > JACABE01 > JBAXLO01. The sequence continues at coordinate 2,785 of CAIWDQ010000546.1, read as the reverse complement.
GTAGATTATATTAATACTAATATTACATCAGATAATAATAAGAAAAAGAATAAAACCAAAATAAATATCCTCAAACCTATTGATAATATTAAGACTGATATTACTAAAGCAAATACATTAACTCTCGACTATTGTGATTTGAAGTTTAATGATGGAACTGCTGAGAACGATATTTATGTGGTGAATGCCGGCAATAAAATATATAAGCATTATGGTTTGAAGGGGGGCGATCCCTGGGCTAATCCTCAGTACAAAACTGCTTACATTGATTCTAATAAGTTTGCTGAGAACTCAGGATTTGAAGCTACTTTTCATTTGCAAATAGATAAAGGTGTAGATGTTGCCAATATACAAGCATCTGTTGAGCAAACTACTTTGTGGAAGCTTATGGTGAATGGAACTACAGTAGAACCTCGCCCAAATGAAACCTGTCTCGACAGACATTTTGGCTTGTATGATATTGGTAAGTATCTGAAAGAAGGTAATAATGAACTAAAGATTGTTGCCAATAAGATGACTATCTTTTCTGAACTCGAAGCTATATATATAATAGGTATGTTTGGTTTGGAATCTATTGATAAAGGCTTTAAAATTGTAAAACAAAAGCAAATTGAATTGGGTTCGTGGAAGAATCAAGGTCTGCAAATGTATTCTAACAGTGTTTCATATACCAATACTTATAAAATTAATAAAACAGATAAACATTTTGTAATTGCTCTGGATAAATGGAATGGAACTGTTGCGGATGTTCTAGTTAACGGCAAGTCGGCAGGTATAATTTATACAGAGCCTTATGAGTTGGATATTACTGATAATATTAAGGAAGACGATAATGCTATTACTGTTAAGGTCTTTGGTTCGTTGAAGAATATGTTAGGTCCACATCATACTAAAATAGAAGGACAGTCAGGCCCGGGAGAGTTTTCTACTGCTCCAAAACATCAACCTGCTGGCTATAATTATAATGTAAATGACTATGGTTTGTTTACTAATTATAAACTTCTTGAAATAAGTGGTGCCACACAAAGATATTATTTTAAGAATAATCATTTAGTATCAGAAAAGCTTAGTGATCCTATAATAAGTGTTGATAAAAAGGCTTTGGATTACACTACCAAAAAGATTATAATATCATGTACTACTAAAGATGCTAACATTTATTATACTACCGATGGCAGCGAACCTACTGTTAAATCTAAGCTGTATAAAACTCCTTTAGTGTTTACCAATGCAACTATTATTAAAGCATTTGCCTTTAAAAAAGGGATGCTTCAAAGTAATGTTGTTGATAAGAATATTGTGTTTGGTATAAATGTTGCCAATGCAGTTTACCGAAATGAATACACTAAATATAATGCAGGCGGAAAAGATGGTTTGTATGATGGAGAAAAGGGTTCGGAAAGCTTTGGTGATGGCAAGTGGCAAGGCTTCGAAGGCAATGATATGGATGTTACCTTTGAACTCTTTAAGCAACAAAAGTTACAATCAATAACTATTGGTTTCCTCGAACAAATAAGTGTCTGGATTTACTTCCCTATAGAAATAGAAGTTTATACTTCAATTGATGGCAAAGAATTTAAGAAGATTTCAACTTTAACCAAAGAAGAGATTGCAAAGATAGCAGGCGATCCTGTTAAAGATATTTCAATTCCATTAAATAATACGGAAGCGAAATACATTAGTATAGTTGCTAAGAATATCAACAAGTGCCCTGAAGGCGACCCTGGTGCAGGAGGAAAAGCATGGGTGTTTGTTGATGAAGTAACTATAAGATAGGAAGTACTTAAAGTTAAAAACTATTACAACGTCATTGCGAACGAAGTGAAGCAATCTAAAACAAACATTTGAACAATCAGAAAAACTTAAAAGAATAATTGTAGTGCTTAGCATAATTAAAAAGACTATCTTTGCAACTTAATTAAAAATATTATTAAACAAATCATAATCATAAATACACACAAAATGAAAAGACTTATAATTGGAATGCTTTGTATTGCATTCATCTTAGCCTCAACTTTAGTGAACGCTACAATAGTTTACACTGATATTACAGATGGACAACCAGCTACAATTGATCTTAATAACGATGGTACTGTCGAATTTACTATTACTTCGGTGGGTGGTACCGGTGATTACATTACTTATGATGTAAATAAATGTAATATTATTGCAGTCGGCACAGCTGCTTCAGGTTGGGACGAACCATTGCCAATGTTATTAAATGCTTCAATCGGTTCAACCGGTAACTTTATCGGAGCAGGCGATTGTGCTGTAACCGGTTGGGGTGGTGCTACTACTTTCCCTCTTAATTCCGACAGATATATTGGTGTTAGTTTTAAAGTTGGGAGTAATACTTATTATGGTTGGATAAGAGTATATGTAACAGGTACAGTAGGCAATTATATTATTACCTATAAAGATTTTGCTTACGAAAACACTCCTAATACTGCTATACTTGCCGGAAATAAACCAACAGGCATAGCTGAGAACAATCTCTTAAATAATAATATCCTAATAACGTATCCAAATCCTGCCAAAGACATTATTACCATGGATTTCCAGAATCAAAAAGACTTACAGAATACTCTTATTTCTATTTATAATATGGAAGGACAATTATTATTACAACAAGCAATCAACCAAGAGAAAACTGAGCTTAACATTAGTAGTTTTGCTAAAGGAGTTTATTTTATAAATATTAGTGATGATAAGAATTTAAAGCATATTAAATTTATAAAAGAATAATAAAAGTCCTTTATTAATCATCATAAAAGCCTGAATGCTT
>CAIWDQ010000545.1 GCA_903911455.1 uncultured bacterium | reverse complement strand
CTAAATATGATTATGACCCATCAGCAAAAGAATATAATTTTAAATTATCATCTAAATTTAAAAAGGATACTATTAGGAATAATGGAAAATTAGAGTTTGTAGAAAATAATAAAATAAAACTTTTAATTTTTGATAATTCAAATGAAATTATAGCTAAAAACGAATTTTGCAAGATGAAAAATTAAAATCTGCCACAAATAACAAAGTTTTCCTGCATATATGTTTTGTTTTATAGTAAAAATGAAATAGCAATAAATAAATAATATACGTCTTAAGCAATCGCACCTCGGCTACGCTCGGTGACCCTTCATATTGGGTCTTTTAGGGGAATCGATGGTTTGATTTGTAATTGATTTTATTTTTTTCTTTTTGGTATGATAAATATTGTATTAAATAACTCCACCTCGAAAGACCTCACCCCAGCCCTCTCCTAAAAGGAGAGGGAGTAAGGCATTTCTTCTCTTTTATATTTAAACCTTGTCTTCGGTTATAAATATAAGCATCATCATAAAGAAAAAAAACAATATAAAAAAAGAGATTGCTTCACTTTGTACGCAATGGCGTGGTTAATATGTCTTCAATTATTAATAATTAATTCTATTCAGTCAGTCCATAACATAGTTACTTAATCTATTATTGCCTATTGCCTGTTGCCTATTGTCTATTTATTCGTAATTCGTAATTCGTAATTCGTAATTATTTTCATACCTTTGCACACGCAAAACCAATGTATGTTTTGTATTATTTTTATTGATATCAATTACCCAATAAACCTTATAATACAATGGATAATAAAGACCCTAAATTGTTTTCCGACTTCCCAAAAGTAAGTACTCAGGAATGGGAAGCGCTAATTAATGCCGATTTAAAAGGTGCTGATTACGAAAAGAAACTAATCTGGCATACCATCGAAGGTATTAATGTAAAGCCATATTACCGCGCCGAAGACCTCGAAAATATTAGTTTTATAAAAGCTAATCCTGATGATGCTCCTTACGTAAGAGGCAACAAAAAAGCAGATAATTCATGGGATATTCGCCAGGATATTGAAGTGGATGCTATAGCTGAAGCAAATAAAATAGCTGTTGATGCCATTAAAAAAGGTGCAACTGCCATAGGTTTTAATGCTACTAATGTTAAGTCAGTTGAGGATATGGGGATACTATTATATAATATAGATATCACCAAAGTAAAGATCCATTTTACAACTTCGCATTCGTATCCGCAAACCATTAAGTTCTTTATTAATTATATTAAGGATAAGAATATTGATGCTTCAATAGTAAAAGGTTCGATCAACTTCGATCCATTTAGTTATTTGTTGATTAATGGTGATTTTTATGCTACCTTCGAAAGCAATATTCTAGAAGCTGTAAGTTTAATAGAGCTTTGTACAACTGCATTGCCCGCTTTTAAAATTCTAACCATCAATGCACATTACTTTCATAATTCAGGAGCATCGATAGTTCAGGAACTAGCTTTTACTTTGGCTTCGGCTAATGATTATCTTTTTAATATTATTAATAAAGGTATTAAAGTTGATGAAGTAGCACCATTGTTTCAGTTCTCTTTTGCAGTAGGTTCAAATTACTTTATGGAGATAGCCAAAATAAGAGCAGCACGTTTGCTTTGGGCTAAGATAGTTGAACAATACAAGCCTGTAAATAAGGATTCAATGAAAGTATTTATAAACAATACTACTTCTAACTGGAATAAAACAGTATATGATCCTTACGTGAATCTGTTGCGTACCACAACCGAAACAATGTCGGCAGCTATCGGTGGCGCTGATTCTATATGCGTTTCTCCTTTTGATACTCCTTTTAAAGAAAGCGATGCCTTTTCTAGTAGAATTGCACGCAATCAGCAGATAGTTTTAAAAGAAGAAGCATATCTTGATAAGACTGTTGACCCTTCAGCAGGTTCTTATTATATCGAAAACCTTACTGATTCTATTGCTCATTATGCCTGGGATTTGTTTAAGAAAGTAGAAGAGATTGGTGGTTTTGCCGAAGCACTTAAAGCTGGTTATGTTCAGGATGAAATTGCTAGAACAGCCCAACAAAGAGATATGGACATTGCCAATCGTAAGCTTACCATATTAGGCACCAATCAATATCCTAATCTTTTAGAGAACATGCTTGATAAGATTGAGGATACTGATGCTGATTATCCTGAAACTCCATCTAAATACAAAAAACTTAAAGTATACAGAGCTTCCGAAGCTTTCGAAGACCTACGTTTAGCTACTGAAATATATGTTGATGAAGGGAATAAAAAACCTGCAGTCTTTTTATTTACTTTTGGTAATCTTGCAATGCGTAAAGCAAGGGCTACTTTTGCAACCAACTTCTTTGGCTGTGCCGGATACGAGATTATCGAAAATGCAGGCTTCAAAACAATAGAAGATGGTATTAAAGCTGCTTTGGATGCTAAAGCAGAGATAATAGTTATCTGTAGTTCTGATGAAGAATATGTTGATATTGTTCCTGTGATTACTAAAGGTATTAAAGATATAAATAATGATGTAGTAATTACATTGGCAGGCTATCCGAAAGAACATATTGAAGCATTTAAAGAAGCAGGTGTAGATGATTTTATACATGTTAAAACTAACCTGATAGAATCACTTAATGAATATCAAAAAGCTTTAGGAATAATATAAAACAATTAAGAATTAACAATTAAGAATTAATAATACTCAAACTCCTTTTGTCTTTACTCCCTCCCATTCAAGAGGAGGGTTGAGGTGGGGTTAAAGGGGGTGGTCAAATAAAAACAAATGGAAATATTAGAGATCTTAAAATACATACTCCCTTCGTTGGTAGTATTTGCTACAGCTTATTATCTGTTAAAACAGTTTATAGAAAGCCAGCATAAAACACGAATGATTGAAATGAAGATGAGCAATCAGGCAACCAATCTGAAGTTTATAACACCTATTCGCTTGCAGGCTTATGAACGTGTTATTCTTTTATTAGAACGTATATCACCCAGTAGTTTAATCTTAAGAGAAAACATACCGGGAACAAATGTTATGCAATTCCAATCAATATTAATAAAAGCTATCCGCGATGAATACGAGCACAATCTTTCGCAACAGGTATATATTAGCAAACCAGCCTGGGAAATGGTGAAGGCGGCCAAAGATGAAATGGTTAAGTTTATTAATAATACTGCTTCAAGTCTGGATGGCAATGCAGATTCTACTGAATTAGCTAAAACTATATTTGAAATATCAATGCAAACAGATAAGCTTCCTGTTGATATTGCAATTGATATGGTTAAAAACGAGGTTCAAGAGAACTTCTAAAGGGATTGATTTGAGATAGAGAATAGGAAGAAAGGCAATAGGCAATTGGCAACAGGCAATAAATAAAGGCTGTCTTTGATAAGACAGCCTTTATTTTTCCCTAATAGTCTAAAAGTCTAATGACCTAAAAGTCTATTATATTATTTAATTACAATTTCGTCTGCGAATACCCAGGCTTTGCCTCCTGCACCTAAATGCCATGCAGGACATTTACCTATTGTTTTGCCTACTACTTTAATATAGCGTCCTGATACTCCAGTAAGTTTCTTAGCGTAATCTTTAATGATAACTCCATCTTTATTCTGAGGAGTATCTGTTTTAACTACGCCAACTTGTTTGAAGTCTTTACCATCATCAGAGATATAATATTCAACTTGTGATGGGAAGAAGATCCAACCACCCTGATCTTGTAAGAAACCTGTTGCAATTTCTTTAATTGGTTGTTTCTTTCCTAAGTCAATAGTAGCATCTAAGTCAACACCCTCGTAACCCTGCCATGTACCGGTACGGAAGTTTTCGCCACCTCTTTTTAAATCAATCAAAGCCATATCACCACCTGCAGAATACTGTGGAGCATATTTGTTTTTGATAACTATAGTTCTTCCTTCAGGAATCTTACTTGTAGTAGCTGTCATAACTTTACTGTCAGGACGATCTTTTTGTTTAGCGAAAGCTTTAATTGTAGTAGTTTCTTTAATAGTAATAGCTGTTTTGTATACCAAAGATTTATCTGTAGGTTCTTTGCCATCCAAGGTATAATAAATAACAGCATCTTTATCTAAACAACCTATTTCAATCTGTTGTTCTTTTAAGAAAGTAGGAGTTCCTTTTGCAATGAATGGCAAAGGAGTAATTACATTATCAGTAATGTTGGTAACAGGTTCATTGCCTTCGCCAACACCCCATTGTTTAGCTGGAGCACTACCCATTGTAAAAGTAATTTCACCACCATTATTAATATCATCATGCATTAAGTATGATTTAGTGTAAGGCTTGCCATTTAAAGCAGTTGATTGAATATAGAAGTTATTATCAGAAATATTCTTAGCATTAATAACAAAAGTCTTACCATTATCAAGATGAATAGTCATCTTATCAAACATTGGAGTACCTATTGCATAAGTGTTTGAGCCAGGAGTAACTTCGTAGAAACCCATAGCGCTCATCACCATCCACGACGACATCTGACCGCAATCTTCATTACCACACAAACCATCAGGCTCGGCATGATACATTTCTTTCTGAATACGATGGATCAACTCCTGAGTTTTCCATGGTTGTCCGGCATAATCATACAGATAAGCCATGTGATGACTAGGCTCGTTGCCATGTGCATACTGGCCAATCATACCAGTAATATCTGCCTGGTCTCTACCGGTAGTCTTAGATTCAACAGTAAAGAGTTTATCAAGCTTTTCGCCAAACTTATCTTTCCCGCCAAGGTATTTAGCAAAGTTAGTTAAGTCCTGAGGAACATAAAAAGTATATTGCCAGCAATTAGCTTCGGTATAATTAAAGTTAACTTCAGTTGGATCAAAAGGAGCGAACCAGAAGTTGTTGACTCTTGCTCTCATAAAACCAGTTGAAGGATCAAATACATTCTTATAAGATTGAGCACGTTCGATAAATCGTTTGTAGTCGTCCATCTTATTAAGTGCTTTAGCCATCTGAGCTATACACCAGTCATCATAAGCATATTCTAATAATTTAGAGACAGATTCACCCTCTTCGTTGCTTGGTATTACGCCTGTTGCTTTATAATATTTCAGACCTAATCTGTCTTCATCAGCGCTTTTCTTCATTGCTTCAAAAGCTTTCTCAACATCATAATCCTTAATACCTTTCATATATGCATCCACAATAACAGGTATTGAATGATAGCCAATCATACATCCTGTTTCATTGCCCGAAAGTTCCCAAACAGGTAGCGTGCCACCTTCCTGATACTGACGGATGAAAGTCTTGATGAAATCAGAAACTCTTTTAGTTTGGGTGATGGTGTACAAAGGATTAGCTGCACGATAGGTATCCCATAAGGAGAACACAGTGTACATATCAAAGTTATCAGTCTTATGCACCTTAAGGTCTCTGCCCCTGTATTGTCCGTCAACATCACTATATAAATTAGGAACTACGAAAGCATGATACATTGAAGTATAAAGTATGGTCTTTTGTTTGTCAGTACCACCTTCAACTTCTATCTTACTTAGTTCTTTGTTCCAGGCGTTGTAATTTGCAGTCTTCACAGTATCAAATTCCCAGTCCTTTATCTCAGCATCCAGATTCTTGCGGGCATTTTCGGCACTTACAGCAGATATGCCAACTTTAACCATCACAACTTCGTCCTTCTTAGTAGTATAAGTAACATAGCACTTAAGATTTTTACCTTCTCTTTCGGTTATATTTGGAATTACTGTATCGTTTTCGGAGATGGTAACAGATTCAAAAGGTTTTGAGAACTTAGCCACGAAATATACATACTGGTCTCTGGCCCAAGCTTCGGAACGACGCAAACCTTCTATCTCGTTTTTACCAATTACTTTAATTGAAGAAGCAATTACCTTATCACGATGTTTTAGATCAATAAGGATATTAGATTGCTTGCTTTCGGGGAAAGTATATTTGTGGAAGCCTGCTCTTGTAGTTGCAGTTAATTCTACTTTTACATTATACTTATCAAGCATAACTGAATAATAACCAAGGCTTGCTTTTTCATTTTTATGATTAAAAGTAGAAGCATAATCTTTATTAGCCCACTTAAGCTCGCCAACTGTAGGCATCAAAAGAATGTCGCCATAATCCGAACAACCGGTACCGCTTAGATGTGTATGAGAAAAGCCATAAACGATACTATCAGAATAATGATAGCCACCGCAGCCATCCCAGCCATCTAACCTTGTATCAGGACTTAACTGAACCATACCAAATGGCATAGTTACCCCCGGGAATGTATGCCCGTGCCCACCTGTACCTATCAATGGATTAACATAATCGGCAGGATTTTTCTTTTGATCTTTACCACATGCAAATAGTATTGCTGTGAAAGCAAGGAGAAATAAAACTTTTGCTAAGTTTCTCATGATTTCTAAATGATTAATTACTAATTTAATTACTTTTCATTATGTTTCTTCATTAACTTAATAAAGAAGTAGCAAAATTACATTAATATTTATTACGAAATACATTATTAAATAAAAAAGAAATGAAATAGTTTTATCAGAATTGTTGAAAGCATTTTAATTTTAATAAAGCCCTACTTCAAAATATATAAAAGTGCTAAAATTTAAATCTATACTATAATAAACTTTAGGGATAGCTTCTGTTTATTATTGGGCGCTATTGCGGATTTTGATGATGCCATCCATTTTCCCGTGGATGCTATCCAGCGTTTACCTGACACAATAATTTTTTTCATGGGTCGTGTCGTGCGTTTAGTCAATAGAGTAAATTCTTTCGGGGGCGTGTCGACAATATGCACGATAAGATAAATTATTTTCGCGTTCGTATCGCGCTTTTGCCTGACACCACCCATGGAAAAATGGATAGCGTCTGGAATATTCCGTAAAGCATGTAAACAATTAATTATGTGATTCGTAATTCGTAATTCGTAATTTTAATTGTTTTCTCCCTTTAATCGTCATCAGGCTTAATAATAAGATTTGAGGGAGGCAGAGCTTTAGGTTTAACTTCTGTTTTTGGTGTTTCAGTCTTATCTTCGTCCCATTCGTAAATAAATTTCCCCTTTTCCTGCTCCTTTAAACGCTGTTGCTGCTTTATGGTAGCCGAATCTTTTTTAAGCCACTTAAACTCATCTTTAATAGTCTTAATAAAATTCTCACCACCTTCTTTTAAAAACGCACCAACCTTAATAATAACACTTTTAGTATCGTAACTAAACTCAGGATTATCAATTGTACCCGTTACTTTAATATAAATCTTGGTACGACCAAGGCCATCATCCTCTTCAATCCAGGTTTTAGGCTCAGCCTTTTCTCTTTGTTTACGCTTACGCGAAGTTATTTCGGAAAGGAGTAGATTTATTCTATAATTAATATGATTATCAAACTTATGTTCGCCGGCAAGATTTAAATTAATAGCACTAGTTTTGATCTCCATAGCAGGAATTTTAATCACTTCGTCCTGTATAATGATTTGATTCTGTAAAGTAGAGAAACTAATGTCCTTCAGATCCTCTTCCTTTATAAATCTGGAGAGTTTCATCATAGGCTGGTAATTAACAAGTCTGCCATTCTCAATCGTAAGATTAATCTTAGATCTTACACTCTTTTTATTAATAGTAAGATATTGATCAAAGATAGAAGCAAACTGTATATCAGCCGAAACATTTCCAATAATATTTTTATCAGTAAGATTATTCTGCCCGAAATTATCAAAAACATAAAACATCTGCTGCGCATTTATCTTCTTAGCCGAAACATCCACAGTAATAAGGAAAGAGTTTTGTTTGGTGCCGTCAATCTGCATCATGCCCTTTATTACACCACCCATACTCTCCATATTAATACTGTTAGCATACAAAATATTATCCTTATACGTAACATTACTACTTACATAGCGCGCATTAAATTTCTTAAACTTAATATTCTTTACATCCAGATTAAAAAGAAACTCATAATTATTACTCATCTTAAACTCCCCATTACTACTTGCCGAAGTTTTAGTATAAAGTAATTCGTCAAGATTAATAGTATTTGAATTAACGTTTGCAATTACCTGTAACTTCTGATCTTTAATAAAAAGGAAAGGCAATATGTTTCTAAAGTAACCATTAATTTTAAAATCGCTACTGGCAATTTTACCCGAAAGATCATTGATCTTTACATCATTATTAGTAAAAGAAAAAGAACCATAAACATTGGTAAACTTGCGAATATCATCTTTCAATTGCAAGTTGAAATTACTGATACTTGCAGTGCCACTTGAATTGCTTTTAATAAAATCTTCGGCTTTAAGAGTACCGTTAGCAAGTTTTCCTTTAAAATTAAGATCTAAAATTAGCCCTCCACTCAAGGCCTGAACCTTCTCACTTTTGATAAAACTATGCATATCTTCAAGCTTTATATTGGCTTGAGCATTAAGGATTAAATAGGGATTGATAAGATCTGTGATTTCAACATTACCCTTAATCATCCCACCATTAAGAGTACACGAAATGTTTTTAAGACTTATGCTGTGATTGGCCGGATCAAGGCTTTCGGCATTGGTGTAAGTGCCCTCAAAGTTAACGTTAGTAAGTTTAGCATCCGTATCACTGTGATATATTTCCCCATTCCTGAAGTTAAAACTTGCAGATGCCAAAGGGATATTACTTCCATCGTACTTGCCTTTTAAGGTAAGATTTATATCAAAATCACCTTTACTTTTATATTTGTCAAGATACTTACGATAATCCTCGGGAAGCTCCTGAATAAAATCATGTAGCTTTAAATCCTTACCTTTAATCTTTAAGTTTAAGAACTTATAGTTATCGGCATAAGAAATATTACCCGAAACATCAAAAGCAAGGTTATTAAGTTTCAACTCTCCTTTTTCAATATCTATAGTATGTTTTGTGGTATTAATATTGCCTTTAATAACGAGCTTAGACTTCTCATTACGCAAATAAACAATACTTCCCGACTGGAAATGTGTGATCATTAAATCGCCACTAAGATTTAAAGATTGTATTTCGTTGGAAAAATCGCCCTGAGCAATCGTTTTTACTGCTTTAATATCATAATATTGTTCGGAAGCAACGTTGAGATAGCGGATACTTACATTATTGAAGGCAATCTTCTTTAAAACAAACTTAAAATTACTCTGAACGGTATCATTACTAGGTTTCCAGAAATGATAGTTATCATTCCCTTCTTTATCAATCCTTAAATTAAGTTTCCCATTATTAATTTCAATCTTCTTAATCTTATAATTTTTATAATAAATATCCCAAAGATTAAACTCAAGATAAATACTTTTGGCAGATAGCAAAGTATCTTTATGAGGGCTGGTGATGGCATCTTTTGCAAGCACATCTTTGAACCTTAAAGAAGCATTAGGGAACTTGGCAAAGACCGAAAATTCAATATCCTTAACAGTTATTTCGGTGCGAAGTGATTTATTTAATTCTTCAACAAAGATCCTTTTGATCTTATCCTGATTAAAATAAACTATAAGAAAGCCTGTGATTATTATAATAAAAATAAAAGATACCAATCCGAGTAATACACGGATCAGTATCTTCTTTAGCTTTTTGTGTTTTGAAGTATTAGTATCGGAACTTCCTTTATTCAACTCTTTATTATTAATAGATTCATCCATTTAACCAATCTAAAAATAATAACTAACTAAGGTTTGGATTTATTGTTAGGAACGAAGCATTTTTAAGAAAGAAATTTCTTTCTCAGTAAGCAAACGAGCCATGCCACGTGGGAGATCCTTCTTGGTTAATCCTGCAAACATGACGCGGTCAAGTTTAACGACATCATAACCCAGAGATTCAAAGATACGACGAACGATCCTGTTTTTACCTGTATGTAAAAGCAATCCAACAGACTTTTTATCTTGTCCGTCGCCTGTATAAGCAATTTCGTCAACCAATGCTATACCATCTTCAAGTTCAATACCTGAGATGATCTTTTCCATATCAGCTCTTGTAATTGAATGATCCAAGTCAACATGATACAGTTTTTTAGCACCATGGCTGGGATGCGTAAGTTTCTTTGCCATATCACCATCATTGGTAAACAATAGCAAACCTGTAGTATTACGGTCGAGGCGGCCAACAGGATAAACTCTTTCGCGACAAACATCTTTAATCAGCAACATAACTGTTTTACGTTCCTGAGGATCGTCGGCAGTAGTGATATAGCCTTTAGGTTTGTTTAATAGGACATACATTTTGCGTTCGCCAGTAAGAGTTTCGCCACCATACTGAACTTGATCAGTAGGAAGAACTTTAGTGCCAAGTTGCGTAATGATAACACCATTAACTGACACTGCACCACTTTCTATCAACTGATCGGCTTCGCGGCGAGAGCAGATACCGGCATTGGCAATATATTTATTTAAACGGATTAGCCCGTCATCAGATTGTTGTTTATTTCTTTCTCTGATCTCATTAAGATCTAAAACATTTGAACGAGCAGGACGATCACGACGAGGCAAAGAAAAGGTAGAATATTGATTTCTGTCGCCAGGTTTGTCATCAAACTTTTTGAATGGTTCCTTTTTCTTTAAGATAATTTTATTAGAAGCAGGTTTATCATCCTTAGTATATTTATTATCTTCTCTATTTTGATATTGTGAAGGAGTTTCTTTTCGTTGTATACGTTCTCTTTTTACGGTTCTTTTCGGCTTGTCGCCCGATCTGTTTTTATTTCTTTCCATTGTATAATTAAATGAGGCTGCAAAGATACGAAAAATTTGTGGGATAATATAATTACGGATTATAAAAAGGCTTTTAGCAGTTTAATTATCTAATCAATTTAGGGGAATTTGAAGGAGTTTAGTTGGTGGTTGAATGCAATTAGTTGTAGTCAGAATGCAATTAGTCGGAGATTGGAAACAATTAGTTGATGTTTTGAGACTAGTTTTAATGTTGGGAAGCTATTAGTTGATGACAGAATAATATTAGTTATTATACTAAAGAAATTAGTTATTGTTTGGAAACTATAAGTTGATGTCAGAACTTAATAAGTTGATGTTTGAAAGCAATAAGTTGGTGTTAGAAGTTGACTAGTTGGTGTCAGAAGTCAATTAGTTGAGAAATCTAGTTTGGAAACTAAGTGGTTACGGATTTTGTGATTTGACGATATAGCGATTTAAATACATTCCTTCTCCGAAGTTAATAAATTGTTACTCCCATCAGCATTTAGACTAAATTCTAAAAATCACTTAACAATTAATTAATGTAAAGGTAATATTAGCTTAACGCGTTTGTTGATTTTCAGACCTACTTTTGCAGCATCAAATTTTAAATGAAATTTTATAACAAATAACAAAATAGAAAAAATGAAAAAAGTAGGTTTACTAATTATGATTTTAAGTTGTGTGTTTTTTACAAACAAAATAAAAGCACAGACAAATGAAGAAACAAATGAAAAAGTTACTACCGTTAAAGATCGCGTTGATGGTATTGACGAAAGATTGACAACAGCAGAAAGTGATCTTGCAAAATTAAAGAAGATTAAATTTTCAGGTTACATTTTATCTCAATTTGAAAATTATGCTGACAAATCTGTTCAGCCTAATTCTTTTTTCTCAGTAAGAGAAGCTAGATTTAAATTACAGTATGAAGCTGCTGACGGTGTAAACTTTGTGTTACAACCAGATTTCTCTCCTGGACTTTCAATTAAAAAAGAAGGTGCAATCAATTCTTATATTCCAAATTTATCAATTAAAGATGCTTATGTACAATTAAATGATCGTTGGTTAAATACATTTAGTTTATGGGCCGGTAAATTTAACCGTCCTAACTATGAAGTAGAACAATCATCTGCTGTAAGAGAAGTTCCAGAAAGATCAAGAGTTATAAAAGCTATTTACCCTGGTGAAAGAGGGATGGGTTTTAAAATTGAAGCTAATCCTCAAAAATTTCCATTACATGTTCAATTAGCAATATTGAATGGTAATGAAGGCTTTACCATGAAAGATAGTGTTGGTAACAATTTAACTTATAATGAAAATACTGACTTTGATAACTTCAAAGATATTATGGCAAGAGCTACCTATAACTTAAAAGTTAATTCAATGTTAGGAATTGATTTTGGTGGAACTTATTATATGGGTAAAGTTGCTTCAAAAAGTAAAACCACTTTAAACAGTGATTATACAACTACTTCAACTGTAAATTTAGGTGATGCTATCAACAGAAACTGGTGGGGTGTAGAAATGCAAGTATATCTTGATGTATTAGGTGGTATGTCGTTAAAAGGCGAATATATGGCTGGTAAAAATGCAACAATGGGAAACATTGGCGCATCAGGAGTATTTCAGGTTGCTAACTTCCAGAATAACTTTAGTGGATACTATGCTTATTTAATTAAAAATATTGGTAAGAAAAATCAATTTGCTTTCCGCTTAGATTATTATGATCCAAATACTGACATTAGCGGTTCGGATATTGGTGTAAAGAAATTTGCTGGAGTTGCCGGTAAAGTAGCTTCAAGAACTAGTGGTGTTAGTGATATTGCTTATACAACTTATAACTTTGCATGGCATTATTATTTTAATGATAATGTAAGAATCTCTTTAATGTATAGTATAGTACAGAACGAAAAAGTAGGTGTAAATCCTGCAACAAATGCTGGTTATGTAAAAACTACTTATACAAATTATGATGGTACTACTGGAACTAATGATTACAGTTCAGTTTTCAACCAAAATATTCTTACTTTAAGATTAACAACAAAATTCTAATTAACAACAATCATAAAAAAATCAATAAATAATTTAATAAAATGAAAAAAATGAATTTAAAGAAATTAGCAACAATACTAAGTGTATTAGTTGTAATGATAATAACTTTTTCTTTCATGGCTCCAACTCGTATCACTGTAAAAGGTTCTGATACAATGGTAATCCTTTCACAGAAATGGGCTGAAGTTTATATGAAATCTAATCCTAATACTAACATCCAGGTTACCGGTGGTGGTTCAGGAACAGGCGTGTCAGCATTAATTAATGGTTCAACTGACATTTGTAATTCAAGTAGAAAGATGAGTGCATCAGAAATTAGTAAACTAAAAGAAAGATATAATACTATGGGTGTTGAAATTCCATGTGCTAAAGATGGGATTACAATTTATGCAAATGCTGCTAATAAAGTACATGAACTTACTATAAAACAATTAAGCCTGATTTTTACTGGTAAAATTAAAAACTGGAAAGAAGTAGGTGGAGCCGATGCTGATATCAAACTTTATGGTCGCGAAAACAGTTCAGGAACTTATGTTTATTTTAAAGAAGCTGTTGTAAAAGGCGATTACGCTGCAAGTTGTCAAACTTTACCTGGAACTGCTGCAGTTGTAAATGCAGTTAAAAAAGATGCTTTAGGAATTGGATATGGTGGAGCTGCTTATGCTGAAGGAATAAAAATCATTAAAGTAAAGAAAGATGATAAAAGTATTGCTTATGCAGCAAGTGCAGAAACTATTAAGAGTGGTCAATATCCTATAACCCGCTACTTATATATGTATGTAAGAAACAGACCAACCGGAGAAATGAAAAAATTTATTGACTGGATTATAAGTCCTGATGGACAAAAATATGCAACTGAAATAGGTTACTTCCCAGTTAGATAATTAAATTGATTAATTGATATGCTGAGACAGGAGATATTTTTTAATAAAATGTCTCCTGTTTTTCTCTTTTATTAATAATAACATTAATCATAAATTATGAGTTTATTTAAAAAGAAAACAATACCGGATCAATCCAACGGAATTACTTTTAATAAAAAGAAAATTCGTTGGGATGATTTTTTTGCTGAAAAGATAATAAAAGGTGTTGCTTTCTTATCAATAGCTATTATTGTTTTAATATTTTTCTTTGTCTTCAGGGAAGCTATCCCAATTTTCACATCTAATACATTACCTACAAAAGTAAAATCAGATTCATCTTTGGTTTCAACAACTACTCCTGCTGCAAATGCAAATCAACAGGAAACTTATGGTGCTGATAATACTACAACAGCTCCTAAACAAGAAACTTATGGGACAGTGACAAAAGACAATGCTCCTAAACAAGAGCAATATGGTATGCAAACCAATGCAGAACCTAAGCAGGAACAATATGGTGTAGTTACAGATGATAATCCGCCAAAGCAAGAAAAGAAAGCTACTAAAACTGAAGATAAAGCTCCAAAACAAGAGCAATATGGTGTGCAAACTAATGATGAGCCTAAACAGGAACAATACGGAGTGCAGACAAATGATGAGCCGAAGCAAGAGCAATATGGAGTGCAAACCGCTGAAGATACTGCCAATAAAATAGAAAATAAAGAAATTGCAACTGAAAATACTTCAGAAAATAAAATTACAGAAGATAATAATAAGAATGCACTGGCAACATTAAAGTCTAGAGACTGGCAACCTGTTTCGGATAATCCGCGTTATGGTTTACTCCCATTGTTATTTGGAACTCTAAAAGTAACTATTATTTCTATGCTTTTTGCTGCACCATTGGCTATTATGGCAGCAATTTATACTGCAATATTTGCTAATAAACGCATGAAAGAAATTATTAAACCTGCAATAGAAATGTTGGCAGGTTTTCCTTCAGTAGTTATTGGTTTTTTTGCTTTAATGGTGATTGCATCAGTATTGCAAAGCGTTTTTCATTACAGTTACAGGTTAAATGCTTTTGTTGGAGGTATAGCGATGGGTCTTGCAGCAATACCAGTTATATTTACTATTGCTGAAGATGCACTTACTTCAGTTCCTAAAACTTACTATGAAGCAAGTTTAGCTTTAGGTGCCAGTAAGTGGCAAACAGCTTTCTTTGTGATGTTACCTGCAGCAACACCCGGAATTTTTGCTGCTATTTTATTAGGTATTGGCAGAGTTTTCGGAGAGACTATGATTGCTTTGATGGCAACGGGCAATGCAGCATTAATGGGGCTTAATCCTTTTGAATCTGTAAGAACTCTTGCTGCTACTATAGGTGCAGAAATGGCTGAGGTAGTTTTTGGTGATACGCATTATAATGTATTGTTCTTAATCGGTTCAATGCTTTTTATTTTCACATTTGCGTTGAATGCAATTGCTGAATTTTATGTTAAAGGTCGTTTACTTAAAAGAATTCAGGGGAAATGATAAAAAATAGAAAAATAGATATTAAAGGTTTCGTAATTGAAGGTTTGACGCTTTCGTCTGCATTATTTATCATAGCAATCATAATCTTTATGCTTGTTGTAATAATTAATGGAGGGAAATCTGCTTTTTCATGGGAATTCTTAAGTGCTTTCCCTAAAGAAGGCATGACAAAAGGAGGAATTTTTCCTGCAATATACGGAACTGCATTATTAGTAATAATCATGTCGATAGCTGCTGTACCTTTTGGAGTTATCACAGCAATTTATTTAACAGAGTACGCCAAAGAAAACTCTTTTATTGCCCGAACTATTCGTTTTGCTGTAAGGACACTTGCAGTTATACCTTCAATTATATTTGGCTTGTTTGGGCTGGGATTCTTCATTAAATTTGTTGGAGTTAAGATGGATGGACTCTTTTTAGGAGGTGAGTTAAAATGGGGACAGCCAAATATACTTTGGGCGAGTTTAACAATGGCATTGTTGACTTTACCTGTAGTAATTGTTTCGGTTGAAGAAGCTTTGAAGACTATTCCACGCGAATTGCGTGAAGCAAGTTTAGCATTAGGAGCAACTAAGTGGCAAACGATAAAAAAAGTTGTAATACCAGGCTCAATGTCGGGAATTATGACTGGTACTATCCTGGCAGTAAGTCGTGGGGCAGGCGAAGTAGCTCCAATCCTTTTTACAGGAGCTGCATATTATTTAGCAACACTCCCACATGCTTTGAGCGACCAATTTATGGTTTTAGGTTATCATATTTATGTAATGACTACCCAATCGGCAAATGTTGATCAAACACTTCCTATACAGTTTGGTACAACCTGCGTTTTGTTATTATTAACATTTACCCTTAACATATTTGCAATAATTTTAAGATATAGAATTCGTAAAAAGAAAATTAACTAGAAATGAAGAACTCAAAAATATTTACAGAGAACTTATATCTACATTATGGAAGTAAGATGGCTTTAAATAATATTAATTTAGCCATTCCTGAGAAAAAAGTTACAGCTCTTATTGGGCCTTCAGGTTGTGGGAAGTCTACATACCTAAGGACACTTAATAGAATGAATGATTTGATAGATTCTGTTAAAATAGAAGGAAATATATCAATAGATGGTATTAATATTTATGATAAGAATATTGATGTCGTAAATTTGCGTAAAAAAGTGGGGATGGTCTTTCAGAAATCAAATCCATTTGCTAAATCAATCTTTGAGAACGTTGCTTATGGTCCACGTATTAATGGTATAAGTGATAAAAATCAATTAACCGAGATTGTTGAAAAAGCTTTGCAGAATGCTGCTATATGGGACGAAGTTAAGGATAGAATGAACGATTCTGCTCTTGGTTTGTCAGGTGGACAGCAACAACGTTTGTGTATTGCGCGTACTTTGGCAGTTAATCCTGAAATTATTTTGATGGACGAGCCGGCGAGTGCTTTAGATCCTATCTCTACATCTAAAATTGAAGAATTAATAGTTCAGCTAAAGGAGAATTACACCATAGTTATTGTTACTCATAATATGCAACAAGCTGCACGTATTAGCGATATGACGGCATTCTTTTATATTGGTGAGCTTATTGAATATGATAAAACTAAAAATATTTTCACAAATCCCGAAAAGAAACAAACCGAAGATTATATTACTGGACGTTTTGGATAATAGTATTATTATTTTTACGTTTTCGGTAAGAGTTTAATATTTAATTTTACAAATATTTTTAATTAGGATTTAAATACAATGGAACAACATAGGATTTTTGATAACGAACTGGAAAAATTAACCAGAAAGGTTACACAGATGTGTGAGCTTGTAAATCAGCAAGTGGATAACACCTTACATGCACTTGTGAACTGTGATAAAGAACTGGCAGACCAGATTATAGAGAATGATGTACTGGTAGATAAACTAGATGTGAAAATTGATAAATTATGCCAGAATATATTTGCATTGCAGCAGCCTGTTGCATCTGATTTGAGGTTTATTCTTTCATCTTTGAAGATTAATAATGATTTGGAGCGTACCGGCGACCATGCTGTTAGTATTGCCAAAAGAATTGATGCTATAGCAGATTATCCTGATATTTTGGAAGAATTAGGCATCCCTGAGGTTTGTGATTCTACTACTTTGTTATTTAAGGATGTAGTTAATCTTGTTAAGACTCATAATTTGGTTTTATCATCTGATATATTTAGTAATGCTGCTGAAATTAAGGATAAATGCCACGAGATTTCTAACAAAATACTTGAAGAGATGATGCAGAAGTCGGAAGTAATTGTGGGGGCTACAAATATCATGGTTATCACCAATCTGATTGAGCGTATCGCCAGTTATTCAACTAATATAGCTGAGTCAATCGTGTTTGTGGTTGAAGGTAAAATTGTGAAGCATAAAAAGAAATTTTACGAATCGTTAGATGAAAATAAACTAGACGAAGAGGACTAAAACAATTAATAATTAAGAATTAAAAATTAATAATAAAAACTAAGGCAATATTCTGACTAAAACAGGTAGTTTCCTTTTTCGTCAACCTTTATTTTAAGTTCTTTTTTATCTTTTTCAAAAATATCATAGCCACTTTTCAAATTCTCCCAGAATTTAAGGAGTGGCTTGTTTGTTTTATATTCTTTCTTAAACTTTTCCATATTTTCTTCATTCATTTTGAATGGATAAATATAAACCGGAATCTTTTGTTGCCCACATTCTGTTGCCTGAATAGCATACAGATATATCTCCTTAATTATTTCGTCGGTCATGGGCATGCAACCTATGGTTACGCACGAACCATGAATAAAAATATCACCGCCAAGGTTAACAGCTTTACTTTTCTTTTTGTCGGACTGGTTAGGATAACTTACTCTTAACGACAGATAAAAATTGCTTACCGGATTAAATTGATCAATAAAATAGAAGCCTTCGGGCACCTGTCCGTCTCCTTGTTCTCTTTTTGGGCCTAATTTGCCCGAACTGGCACAAATCTTATACGAAATTAGTTTTTTATACGAATTATCAGTTTTATTTTTGGCAAAAAGCTCTAATTGTTGCTCATGTTTGTAAGCTTTTATCAAAATATTAAGTTTGTCGTACTCAATATTTGCGGCTTTTAATGCTTTTTTAACTTTGGATTCCTTTTCTTTGTAGGCAGTTCTAACTCTTTCGTATTTCTTCTGTTCCGTTACAAAATCCGACTTTAAAAGCATAGTTGAGACGATAGTTGTTAAGATAATGAAGTTAATTTTTGTCATACATAAAGCTTAAAGAATAATGATTATAATAATGCTTTTTCTAAGGGCTTTATTGTTTTACAAACTTAATAGTTGAGTAATTTTTG
>CAIWDQ010000544.1 GCA_903911455.1 uncultured bacterium | reverse complement strand
CTGGCGTTGCAGCAGGTGCAATGTTAGGAATTTTATTTGCTCCAGATAAAGGATCAAGTACAAGAAGGAAAATATCAAAAAAAGGAGAAGATTATGTAGATGCAGTTAAAGAAAAGTTTGATGATTTTCTTGATGATATCTCAGAGAAATTTGAACATGTAAAAGAAGAAGTTTGTGACTTTGCTGAAAAGAGTAAAGACAAAGTAGAAGAAGCTAAGACAACTAAAGTTTAGTCAATCAAAAAGATTTAATCTTAACAATTAAACACAAAACGACATGGAAAAAGAATCATTGGAAAAAGAAACTCCTGCCAATAAAGGAAACAGTCTACTTACTGAATCATTAAAATCATTTGATTTATCAATATTGATTGAAAAAATGAAACATAAATATACCTGGGAAAAAGGAGTACCAAACACAATGATTCTTTTAAAATGTCCTTACAAACAAATCGTACTTTCTTCTCTACATGATGGCACTGAAATTAAGTTTTTAAAATTAGATGAATCAATCACATTTCAAATAATTGAGGGTGAAATAAAGATTCATAGATTTGAAGATTTCTTAACTCTAAAAAAAGGCGAATTAGTTACACTAACCGAAAGTACGAAATATACTCTAACAAGCAATGAGGATACAGTTGTACTCTTAACTATAGCTTCAGGAGTAATTAATACAATTGAGAATTAAATTATGTGTAATATTATTTAATATTAAAGTCAATAAACATGGAAAACAATAAAGAATTGATTGAAATACTTTCAGAAAGAGCGACTGAATACTTAAAAACTAGTATTGAATTGACAAAGCTTAAAGTTCTAGATAAATCGGCAGATATTATTTCTTCATTTGGTCCTCGTATCTTAGTTATGGTCTTACTTTTTTCTTTAATGTTTTTTGTAAATTTAGGTATCGCATTCTGGCTTGGTAGTATTTTAGGTGAAACTTATTATGGCTTATTTATCGTAGCTGCTTTTTATGGATTACTAGTAATTATATTACATTTATTTCTTCACAAATGGTTAAAAAGTATATTAAGTAATTTATTTATTAAACATATTCTTAAATAATATTCATATGCAAAAAATAAATTACACCGAAGATCTTAAGAAATCAATTCAAATATTAGAGGCTGAACAGAGAATTAGTTTATATTTACTTAAAGGTCAATTACACTTTACTTATGAGAGCCTTAAGCCAATTAATCTTATAAAAAACTCATTAAGTAAAGTCATTAAATCACCTCTTTTAGTAGATGATATTTTAAGCACTATTGCAGGTTTAGCTACAGGTTATGTTTCTAAAAAGATTGTTGTGGGAACATCTGGCAATCTTATTAGGAAATCTATTGGTTCCATTTTACAATTTGCAATAACTAATATTGTAGCTCAAAATCCTGAAACAGTTAAATCGATTGGTCAATCTATCATTCATAATATATGTCATAAAAGAGAATCTAAATCTAAATTGAAATGATTGACAAAGTAACTAATTTACCTTTCTATTTAAAAACAAGTATATCTTTAATCGGATTATATTTTTTATTTACTATATTATACATTGCTCAGGGAATAATTATTCCTATTGTTTTTGCGATTGTTATAGCTATTTTACTTAGTCCAGTTGTAAATTTACTTGTAAGAATAAAAATAAATAGAATAGTAGCGATATTTATTACTCTGCTGCTTACATTTATAATTATAATAACTTTTGCTTCACTTTTATTTACGCAAGCTAGTAGGTTTAGTGATTCTTGGCTAATGCTGGTTACAAAATTTACTGAATTACTTAACAAATCCATTATATGGGCTTCTGGTTATTTAAAGATTAATTCTCAACAGATAAATGAATGGATTTTAAAATTAAGAGGGGAGCTTATCAATATTGCAAGTGCTTCGATAGGGAAAACATTATTAACAATAGGTAGTGGATTAATAGGCTTGATGTTATTACCTGTTTATATTTTTTTGATGTTGTTTTATCAGCCATTGATACTAGATTTTATTTATAAACTATCTGGAGTAAAAAATAAAACTCAGGTTAGTGAAATAGTATCTAAAACTAAAAGATTAATTCAACACTATCTTTCAGGATTGGTTATAGAATTTGTCATCATTGCTATACTTTACACATGTACACTTTTAATTCTTGGAGTTGATTATGCAATTCTGATTGGTTTAATTGGTGCATTAATTAACGTAATTCCATATATTGGTGGTTTTGTTGGTATAGCTTTGCCAATGATGATAGCTTTGGTTACAAAATCATCTGCATGGTATGCCATTTACATTTTATTTATCTTTTACATAATTCAATTCTTCGACAATCACTATATTATTCCTAAAATAGTAGCCTCAAAAGTAAAAATAAATGCTCTTTTTGCAATAATAGTAGTGTTAGTGGGAAATGCTTTATGGGGTATAGCGGGTATGTTCTTATCCATTCCACTTCTGGCAATTGTAAAACTAATATTTGATCATATTGAAACTTTAAAGCCATGGGGATTTTTATTAGGAGACACCATGCCTCCACTAATTAAAATTAAAACAAATTTTCTAAAAAAAACATCTAAATGATAACAATTAAAAAAGAAGGTATCTTAATAGCAAAGACTAATTTGGAATTTGAAAATGAAGGTGTACTTAATCCGGCAATAATAAGAGATGGTGACAACGTTCACATGTTTTATAGGGCAGTACAGAACGGTAATATTTCTACCATTGGTTACTGTAAACTTGATGGTCCTTTAACAGTGGTCGAACGTTGGGAAAAGCCTTTCATGATACCAGAATTTGATTATGAATCTCAGGGAATTGAAGATCCTAGAATAGTAAAGATTGATGATGTTTATTATATGACTTATACTGCTTATGATGGAACTAATGCTCGTGGTGCTTTGGCTACATCTAAAGATTTAATTCATTTTAAAAAACATGGAATTATTGTTCCTCATATAACTTATGCCGAATTTGTTTTTCTTGTTGAATCTGCCGGCAAAGTAAACGAAGATTATTATCATAATCATAAGTTTTATTATCAAGAAGCTGATCCTGACAAGAAAATTCTTTTATGGGATAAAAATGTTATTTTTTTTCCACGTAGAATTAATGGTCAATTGTATTTCCTTCATAGAATAAGACCAGGTATTCAAGTTGCTTCTGTTGACAATTTAAAAGATCTTACTACAGAATTTTGGGAAGATTATTTTAATAATTTCCAGGATCATATTCTTATGGACCCTGCATTTGAGCACGAATCAGATTATATTGGTGGTGGCTGTCCTCCAATTGAAACAGAACATGGCTGGTTGTTAATTTATCATGGTGTTCAGTCAACTAAAAAAGGACTTATCTATTCTGCATGTGCTGCTGCTTTGTTGGATATAAATAATCCACGTAAAGTAATTGCTCGTCTTCCTTATGCACTTTTTTCTCCCCAACTTGCTTGGGAATTAAGAGGTGATGTTAATAATGTTGTTTTTCCAACAGGTACTGCTCAATTCGGAGATACTTTATATATTTATTACGGTGCTGCCGACGAACGTATTGCTTGTGCTTCTTTACATTTCCCTGATTTAATTACTGAACTTTTATCTCATATCAAAAAAAATGAAAAATAAAATTACATCTATTGATTATGATACTGATGTTATCATTCAAAAACAAAAATCATCACATCTAAATATCATTAAAAATTCAGACAAACCTTCTTTATTTAATGAACAAAAACAAGTTCATGATAAGAAGAAAGAGCTTGCTGAAGTGCTTTTTATCACATCTTATCCTCCAAGAGAATGTGGTATTGCTACGTATTCGCAGGATTTGATTAAGGCACTTAATAATAAATTTAGCAATTCATTATCAATAAAAGTATGTGCTTTAGAATCAAATGGAATAACTTATCCATATCCTGATGAAGTAAAATACATTCTTAAAACATCTATATCCAAAGACTATGAAAAATTAGCTTTAAATATTAATCAGGATCATGATGTTAAGATTGTTTTGATACAGCATGAATTTGGTTTCTTCCATAAACAGGATCAAGCTTTTCTTCAATTATTATATAACATCTCAAAACCCATTGTTTTAGTCTTTCATACAGTACTTCCTAATCCTGATGAAAAATTGAAATTAAAAGTGCAGGGAATAACTACTGTTTGCGATTCAATAATTGTAATGACTCATACTTCGGCTAATATCTTAATTAATGATTATAATATTCCTGAAGAAAAGATTTCAGTTATTGCTCATGGCACCCATTTGGTTCCTCATTTAAGTAAAAAATCTTTGAAAGCTAAATACGGATTGAAAGACAGGAAAGTACTTACTACTTTTGGTTTGTTAAGTTCGGGCAAAAGTATAGAAACCACTCTTGAAGCCATGCCTGCTATCATTAAAGAATGTCCTAAAGCAATGTTTTTGATCATAGGTAAAACGCATCCTGAGGTTGTGAAACATGAAGGTGAAAAATACAGAGAAAGTCTTGAGCAAAAAATTATAGAATATTCTCTTCAAGATCATGTAAGATTTATTAATAGTTATCTGGCTTTGCCCGATTTATTAGAATATTTACAACTTACCGACATTTATTTATTTACTACTAACGATCCTAATCAAGCTGTTAGTGGTACTTTTGTGTATGCAATGAGTTGTGCCTGTCCTATCATTTCAACTCCTATTCCTCACGCCAAGGAAGTCTTAACAAAGAAAACAGGGATTATATTTGATTTTCGTAATTCGCAGCAATTGGCTGATGCAGTCATACGTCTACTTAACAATGACCCCTTGCGTAGAAGTATTAGTTCTAACACATTACAAAATATAGTTTCAACTGCATGGGAGAATTCTGCTGTTGCTCATGTTAAGTTATTTGAAAAGATTGTAGATCATAATATTCAATTTAAATTTAATCTTCCTGAGATTAATCTGAATCATTTAACTAAGATGACAACTAATATAGGTATCATCCAATTTTCGAAGGTTAATCAACCTGATAATACAAGTGGTTACACTCTTGATGACAATGCCAGAGCACTTATTGCCAGGTGTATGTATTATAAGTTGGAGGGAGATGAAGAAAGTTTAGAGGAAATTAAAAAGTACTTCCGCTTTATAAGGTATTGCCAGCAACCTAATGGTGATTTTTTAAATTATGTAGATAAAGAACTCATATTCACCGAACAGAATAATGAAACTAATTTAGATGATTCTAACGGAAGAGCTATCTGGGCATTGGGTTATATTATTTCGTTAACAGGATTATTGCCTAAAGAAATGACTAGTGAAGCTGAAACTGTACTTCAGAAATCTCTTAACCGTATGAGTTCTGTTCATTCGACCAGAGCTATGGCTTTTACAATTAAAGGTATTTATTATTCAAATATCAATAAAACGTCTTTTAATAATATTACTCTTTTAAAAACATTTGCCAATCGTTTGGTTCAAATGTATAAACATGAATCGGGTGAAGAATGGACTTGGTTTGAGAGTTATTTAACTTATGCCAACAGTGTATTGCCTGAGGCTATGCTGTATGCCTGGTTGATGACAGGTGATATTATTTATAAAGACATTGCAATTTCTTCTTTTAATTTCCTGTTATCAAAAACATTTAATGCAAATGGTATCGAAGTTATTTCTAACAAAAAATGGCTTCAAAAGGGTGAAGAAGCTGGTAAGTTTGGCGAACAACCTATTGATGTTGCGTATACTATTATGACTTTGAGTAAGTTTTATGATGAATTTAGAAATGAAGATTATTATCTTAAAATGATTACTGCTTTCAATTGGTTTTTAGGCAACAATCGCTTGCAACAAATCATTTATAATCCTTGTACAGGAGGCTGTTATGATGGTTTGGAGGCCACTCATGTAAATCTTAATCAGGGTGCAGAATCTACTGTAAGTTATTTGATGGCACGCTTAACGATGGAAAAGTATAATGATAATGTGTGAAAATCTATAAATAAATACTGAAAATAATCTTAAATATAATATTCT
>CAIWDQ010000543.1 GCA_903911455.1 uncultured bacterium | reverse complement strand
TACAACCATTGGTTTATCTTTGATGCAAATACTTTCTTTATAAACTTATACCCATGATCGTCGGGGCCCAAACCATCACCATGCCCAATATAAAATTTCTTACCATTATAAGTCCTCACGATAGGCTCGCGATAGATAGTTACGTTTAATTCTTTGGTAAAATAATCATACACCCACATATCGTGGTTGCCTGTAAAGTAATTGATCTTAATACCTGCATCGGTAAGCTCGGCTATCTTGCCCAACAAACGGACATAACCTTTAGGAACTACCGTCTTATATTCGAACCAGAAATCAAAGATATCACCCAAAAGGTAAATCTCCTTAGCATCCTTTTTAACCATATCAAGCCAGGCAACCAACAGCTTTTCGCGTTTCAGACTGCTTTCATAATCCGGCACTCCCAGATGGCTGTCGGATGCAAAATATATATTCCCGGTGTTTTCCAATTAATCTTTATTTAAAGAATGTGTAGCAAAAATACTTTATTTTTTTGAATTACGCTCATCAATAATATTCTTTTCAACCCTGAGCATCTTCATCTGCTTAATCCTTTTATCAAGCTCAATAGCCTGAGAGTTGGCGGGATACTTAGCTAGAATATCTTTTCTTACCTTCTCAAACAAATTAAAATCTTTTTCCTGATTTATGATTTGAGTTCTGTCCAAGCCAATATACAAAGCAATCATTGCTGCAAAAGAAGAAGAATTCTTATTTATAAAATCAAGCTGAAACTCCCTTTGCTCTCTCACAGTTCTGAAATAACATGAGTCAATATCAGCTTTAATCTGCAAACGATTTGCATCATTCTTAGCTACATTCCAAACTCTCCCTAAAGAATCAAGTACCAGAAGATTCTTTTGAAGATGATCATTAAGTTTACAAATCTGTTCAGAACCCTGCGAACCTTTTACAGAATAAGCTTTATTAAACTTATCATAATCACATTCAAACATAATATGTTCGCCTTTATCAGCAATAATAGTTATATAAGAGTTTTCGTCTTTCTTAAGAAGATAGATGCCGGCTTCATTCGTCTTCACATTAAAACTAAAGGCACCATCATTCTTTAAAACAGCCGAATCAATACTTATTAAATCATTAATAGTAAGTTTCTGCAAAAGGACTTGTTTGCCGGATGCATTACTAAGTTTGCCATCAATTATAAATGCTGACTTTAAATCTCCTTGCTTATTATTTTTGCATGAAACAAAGATAAAAAGCATCATTATTATTGTTATTAATCTTCTCATGAAAGTTCTATTTTATAAATGGTATTTGTTTGGGTAGTAATACGGAATCTATTGTCGATCCTCATCCCTATAATCCACACAATATCATGCCCAGAACACAGCAACCATGTGTTTTCTTTTTGATGCAACGAAAGCTTTTGGTTGATAAAGAAATCGCTCAGCTTCTTTTTATTTTCCATCCCTAAAGGATAAAAATAATCACCAATAGTCCATTTGCGAATAATAAGCGGGAACTTTAGTTTATCATAATCAATATGAGCTAAGTTTTTATCAGTAGATATCTTTAAGAATTTGGTGTCAAATATTGTTTCAAAGCTAATATTAATAGGCGAATTAACCTGAGTTGTATTTTCATTAATATAAATCAAAGGGCAATCAGTATCGGTCTCATTGATCTTTGTAATTATCAGATACTCCCTGTCTCTGATAAGGCGATGGGTAGGCGAATAAAATTGTTTGCCCGGAATATCATCAAGCGACTTTACGATATCAGGAATAATATCTGAATTATAATTAAAAGGCAAAAGAAAATGAAACAAATAAGTGCCGACAGCATCTAACTCTCTTAAAGCAGCTATAGATATGAGCGTTACATCCTTTTCCTCCTTAAGGGCGATCTTCTTTTTCTGCTCAATCATCTCGTTAAAGATAACCTCAGCCTCGGCAATACGCTCAATGTTTGCAGTCATTATATCATCAAAGTCGGGCTTCATTTCTCTAAACAAAGGCATGATTTGATTTCTTAAAAGATTCCTTTGATATTTATTTAAGATATTAGAACTGTCTTCCCTGTAAGTTATATTGTTTTCTTTAACATAATTAACAATATCATCGCGCTTAGCAAACAACAAAGGTCGAATTACTTTATTTTGTTTAGGTAAGATGCCGTGCAAACCCGCAATACCTGTGCCTCTCATCAAGTTAATAAAGAAAGTCTCGGTCTGATCATTCTGATGATGAGCTGTGGCAACAAAGCTATATTCGTAATCGTTAAGAAGAGTATCAAACCAGTCGTATCTAAGCTGACGGGCAGCCATTTGAATAGAGATACCATCTTGTTGAGCTATTTCATTTGTATCAAATTTAACAAAATGAAAAGGGACATTATATTTATCAGCAAGTTCTTTAACAAAAGCTTCATCACCTTCAGATTCATCGCCTCTTAAAGAGAAATTGCAATGAGCAATACCAAAGTTTAGTTTAGCCTGATAAAACAAATCGCACATCACAACCGAATCAATACCTGCGCTAACTGCCAGGAGTATCTTATCCTTACGGGAAAATAACTTCTGCTTTGCTATGTATAGTTTAAATGGTTTTAACATTTTGCAAAAATACAAATAAATAAATTATGAATTATGAATTATAAATGCTTAAGTTTGGATTTATAAGTTCTTAACGCTTTTTAAAAAGTCTCCATCGTAGCATATTCTATCTATTTGCTATCATGGAGACTTTAATTGCTGTCATGGAGACTCTATTTGCTATCAAAAAGATACTTCTTGCTGTCATGTAGAGTTTGTCTGCCATCAAAAAGATACTATTTGCTGTCAGGGAGTATCTATTTGCTAAGAAATAGTATTTGCCTGCTAAGAAAAAGCTACTTTTTGCTAACTTTTAGATGCTTTTTGCTGAAAGGAAAAACTTATATTTTGAAAGTTCATTATATTCATGATAGATCTTTCTGAAATCAGTTTATATGAAATGTAATATCTTTATCAAAATAAAAAAAGGCCCGCTTCAATAGAAACGAACCTTTTCTTATATTATAACTCAAGGCACTCCAAGTACTTCTTCCACTTACCTGTTGAGTAAGGAATTAAATTGTTGATAACCGACGAGTTTATCATAGAGTTCACCGCTTTCGCGATTGTAAACAAAGATAAAAAAGTCGTTCTCGGTTTCAGCATGATTGCCTTCTATAAATGTTTCGTCACCAACCGTGCTTCCATTCTTAAGAAACACATACTGATAGTTATAATACCCTTGCTTTAACAATAAAGTGGTTTCATAATTATGATCCTTATAGTTATATTTCAGCATCCCTTCCTTTGTAAACTGCCAATCTGTGATGGCTCCCATAATATACAGGTTTCCATCAGTTAGGGGCGCTTCAAAAGGCAAAGTAAAATGCACTAAAGTATAATCGGCTTCAATATCTATGTCCTTAACATCGTCGGCATGTATAGCTTTTCGGCCATTAATATCCTGATCTGTTTTATAAAACTTAAACTGTCGTGATAAATCCGGAAGCAGCACCACATGATTGTAATGATTGTCGTAACCAATATGATAAATCCTTTCAGAATTATACCTCAAACTCTTAATATCAAAGTTTCTGAACTCATTACCCCCATTAAAAACATTTTCTTCCTGATAATCGTACACAAGTTCCGAACCCTTAACCAGATGAGGTTTAAGATTTCTGATTGCATTGTCCTGCCTACCGTTCTGACAAAGAATAACAGTTAAGTTTTGCGAAGGATTAGTGACCTGATACTCTCCGGTGAGCAATGTAAAATCAACTTCCTGCTTATACTTTCGATCCTGAAGCATAGTAGCATCCTTAATCTTGCCTCTTACATCCACTTTTTGTTCTAAAACCATAAAACGTTTGGTAAAAACCGGTTGCTGTTCTTTACCTTCCATAAAAACTTTTAGTATATAATTACCCGACTTGGTAAGCTTCATAGTCTGCTTCGGAAAAGTCATAGAATAATGCACATAACTCTGTATGGTGTTGAAAGAAGACTTGTATTCATTAACATAATCATCCATAAAGCCATCAATATACTGCACTTGCTGCAATAAAGAAGGCTGCCATCTGGCATCGCACTGAAGAAATGTGTATTTATACTTCTTCACATCCATATCAAAATCATCAAACGAGAGATCAATCGTTTCGTCAGAGCTAAGCTTAATAATTGGTTGCGATAAAATAAAACCTGTCTTATATAATAATATTGTATGGATGTTAGTATCGTAAATATAATCCTCGTTGCGTAAATAATCCGGTTGATAATATTCTTCAACGGGCTTTTCTTTCTCAACTTGTTTAGTAGTAGCAATACTATCTTTGATAACTTGTCCCATTATTTTGTTAGTTTGATTAGATGTAATCTTCGGCGCACAAGCCGACATCACAACTAACAAAACAATAAGAAGAAAACCTGTATAATTATTTATAGTTTTCATAATAGAAGTTTCAAAATCATTAATAAGTTACGCAAATAAATGAGATTATTATCTATAAAACAAACCCCGGACATGAATTATATACATACCGGGGTTTATTTTGTTCAAAACATTATGTTATTTCAACTCAAACTGAGTCTGTCCTATTTCGTACCCATCAACAAAAAGAGAAACATTGTACTTGCCGACCATCGCTGGAGATTTATCATCTTTTTTGTTCCATGATAAGCAAATATCTTGAGCTTTATTACTATATTCTATTTCTTTTTTCATCGAAAACTGTATTCTTTGACCTTGATAATCGAAAGAATATTTATCATCTTTGCCTTCGCAAACAATAACATTGTCAGGACGAGCAATGCGTATGTAAATAGTCTTGGCACCAGCGCCAGCAATCTTATTTTCGCTGAGAGTAAAACAAATATTTACGCGTTCAACTTTCTTAGCTTTATCAGTTTCCACCTCTTTTTTACCTCCAGAACGAAGTTTGGCAGTACCTGCTTTAATATTGTAAGCTTTAAGTTGTGATGCAAGGTTAACTTTTTCAGCAAGCACATCTTTATCCTTAGCTAACGAAGAACTAATCTCTTTTTCATTCCTTATATCTTTTTTAATTTTGATATTCTCGTTTGTAAGTAGTCTGTTAACAGTATATAAAGAGTCTAATCTGGTAACATATTCCTTAGCGATGTTTCTAAGTAACTCTAGTTTACGTTTAGTTCGGCCATAATCAGCCTGCATACCAATTAATTTCTGTATTTCGCTGGCATTAGCAAGAATAACACTGTCTTTTTGAGATAATTTATCAGACAAAGAACCATATTCCATCTTAATATGTTTGTGCTCATTAAGCAAAGAATCTAACTCTCTCTGCAATTCACTATTCTTAGCTAAACCTTCTGCTTTTTGAACATAGATAGTACTTACACGATTGCTCTGTACAATAAGTAAAACTATTAAAACAGCAATAATAACCAAAAGACCTGTTATTATTCTTCTGTATTTCTTGATTTGATTATCGTTTTCTGACATTGATTCAATTATTTTTTATTGTTGACGCCTTAATTATAATGACTAAATTTACTGCAAAATTAGTTTTTTTAAATTAAGTAACGAATTAATAATAAAAATATTCTTTATGTCATATATAAATGATTTTATTTCACTAATATATCCTAAGATATGTGTTGCCTGTGGAGACGTATTATTAAGGAATGAAAATATAATATGCACCTCATGTTTGTTGCATTTACCTAAAACAAATTTTCATAAGTATAAAGATAATCCAGTAAGCAAAACTTTCTGGGGAAGAATGAATATTGAATCAGCAGCAGCATTATATTATTTTACTAAGGAAGGGAATGTACAAAATATGATTCATCAATTAAAATATAAAGGGAATAAAGAAATAGGTATTTTCCTTGGTAAGATTTATGGGTATGATTTAATCAATTCAGATATCTTTAGAAATATTGATGTAATAATACCGGTACCTCTTCATCCCAAAAAGGAAAAGAAACGTGGCTTTAACCAAAGTAATATCTTTGCCAAAGGTTTATCATTAAGTATGAATAAGCCTGTTGATAATTTATCTTTGATCAGAACCTACTCTTCAGAAACACAAACAAAGAAATCACGTTTTAAAAGATGGGAAAATGTAAAAGAAATATTTAGCTTAGTGAATTCTGATAGTCTTATAGGTAAAAACATCTTATTAGTAGACGATGTTATCACCACAGGTGCGACAATTGAGGCTTGTGGTAGTTTATTATTAAACATAAAAGGAGTAAAACTATACATAGCAAGCATTGCAATTGCATCTTC
>CAIWDQ010000542.1 GCA_903911455.1 uncultured bacterium | reverse complement strand
GAGTGACTGGAGTTCAGACGGTGCTCTTCCGATCTTTGGGAAAAAATAAATTAGAAAGATTTGCTGAGAATGCCACGTTTCCAAACTTCTTTCAACCTGAACTGGACGAAGTTAAAAGTGGCTTTCATATGAAAGGAAAGTGGAGAGATGATTATTTTAAGAATAATAATCCACTTATATTAGAACTTGGCTGCGGAAAAGGAGAATATTCAATTGGTTTAGCTGAAAGATATCCTGATAAAAACTTTATTGGAGTTGATATTAAAGGCGCAAGGATGTGGAGAGGTTGCAAAACTTCTGTTGAGAATAATATGAAGAACATAGCTTTCCTTCGTACCAGAATTGAATTGATTGATCGTTTCTTTGAAGAAAAAGAAGTAGATGAAATTTGGGTTACTTTCCCTGATCCACATCCCAAAAGGATAAGAGAGAATAAACGTTTAACTTCTCCTCCTTTTCTTACAATATATAAGAAGATGCTTAAAGATGATGGAATAGTTCATCTTAAAACGGATGCTACATCTCTATATGAATATACTTTAGAAGTAATTGAAAAGTTTAATCATCATATACTTATTTCTACAAATGATCTATATAATTCAGGTATAACTGAAGATGTGATGGGAATACAAACCTTTTATGAGAAGATGTTTTTAGCTGAAGGTAAGAATATTAATTATTGTAAGTTTCAACTTAAATAAAATTGAAAGAACTATCCTTTTTTGAATTAGTATACGAAGTTGCAAAGCAAATTCCTTATGGTAGAGTTACTTCTTATGGTGCTATAGCTTCATATCTTGGCACTAAACAATCTTCAAGAATGGTTGGTTGGGCTATGAACTCCTCTCACAATGATCTTTTAAATATTCCTGCACATAGAGTCGTTAATCGGATTGGTTTACTTACAGGTAAACATCATTTTGGAGGCAATGATGTTATGAAACAACTGTTAGAAAGTGAAGGAATACAGGTTGTAGATAATCAGATTGTAGATTTTGAAAAGCATTTCTGGGATCCTGCCAAAGAATTGAATCTTTAATCTAGTTTTATTGCTTTTGGAACAAATTGTTGTGCATCCCCTCCATTACGATGGACATCTCTTACTATAGATGATGCTAAATGTGTATGTTCGGGTAATGTTAAAAGGAATATAGTTTCTATTTCAGGATGCATTTGTTTATTTACCTGCCCTATACTTCTTTCAAATTCAAAGTCGGCGGAAGTACGAAGGCCTCTTAATATATATCTAGCATTAATTTCTTTACAAAAATCAATAGTTAATCCACTATATTCACAAACTTCTACAGAAGGATGTTCAATAAATGTTTCTTTTATCCATTGAATTCTTTTTTCAATAGAGAAGTAACTGGTTTTTTCATTATTCTTTCCAATTGCAACAATTATTTTATCAAACAAAGGAATAGCTCTCTTAATTATTGATTCATGTCCGATAGTTATTGGATCAAATGAACCCGGGAATACTGCTATTTTCATATTTAGTTTGTATTATTTCTTAATTCTTACTTTAATTAACTTGATTATTATCTTTTATAACATCTCTGGCTTCATTAAATATATATAATAATCTTATTGTAAGCATACTGTTATATTGATATCTATCCCAAGTACTACCTGTAATTGAATTCGTATAGATGCGATG
>CAIWDQ010000541.1 GCA_903911455.1 uncultured bacterium | reverse complement strand
CATTTTAGATTTAAAAATAAATCCTAATTTGGTATCAGCATATTATAACATGGGGGCTGCATTTTATGAATTAGGATACTTTCAAAAAGCAATTAAGGCATTTAATTCAGCAATCTATTTGAAGCCTGATTATGCAATGGCTTTTCTTGCCAGGGGTATGGCAAAAGGACAACTTGGAGACTTTGAAGGATCTATTAATGACATCAATAAAGTTATAGATAAAGATTCAATTAATCGAGTTGCTTACTATGATAGAGGTATCGCCTACTTATCGTTTGGTCAAAAAAGCAAAGCAAAGGTAGATTTCAAGAGAGCAATAGAACTTGGATTTGATGTGCCACTGGAGCTTTTAAATAGTTGTAAATAACAATAATATTCTGACACTTAACTGTACAAAAAAGTAATAATTTAATATGTGTATCGGGAATGAATAACAAATGTCCAAACGAAAGAAGTCATTGGTAGGGTACATAGAGGGGGGAATCGGGAAATATCACCTTAAATAATATATATAAATGCATTAATGCGAGTTAATTATTAATTGCTGACAACTCAAATAAACATAGTGATAATGTTTGCAATTTAAATCGTATTTTATCATTTCTCACCCCATCTTACTCTATGTGAACCATTTACTTGAGCACATTTTAGCCCATGTTTAATGCCCCACTCACAACCTGCGTCTGATAAAATATTATTTCCGCAATTCATATAGTCTTCCGCAAGAGATTTATCACCAAAACGGGATAATAAATCACATAATTCAGGAATGTGTGATTCTTCTCCTAGCCTAATATAATGGTGACACACACTTACAATTTCATATTTTTCTGGTTGTGGATTATCGACTAAAGATGCCGCTCTGACTATATTACTTAAATCATTATCTGTTTTATTTGTATTGTTAAAAACTGATTTCCAATTAACACGGTTAAGTCTCAAACTACAAGCAAGTACGAATCCTCCATCTTTTGAGGTCTGTGACAGATAGAGTAATGATGTATTGTCCAATTTGTTGAAAGCTACTTTGCGTATTTCAAAATCTTGAATGTTATTTGATAAAATGCACAATAACCTTTGATTTTCAATTTGAGCGATTGTGGCCTTCCTGTCTAAAAGTTGGGGCAGAAAATAAATTCCTTTCGATACTTTTTCTTTATTATTATGTGATGAAGAATTCCAAAGTGCTTTTTCTGCTAGCTCATATTGTTCTGCGATCTCAAATTGTGTTTGATAGTTCAAGATATTGCTATTAATATTAGTTGCCATATCAAAGATTCTTAGATATAATGTGTCAGAAATATTTATTTTTTCGGAAGATACTATAAAAGTTATAGTAAAACTATTTTCATTTTTAAGTCCGAAAGATTTTCTTATATTGGTTGAAAATCTTCCATTTTTATCTGATCGCACAACGATCGATGCATTATTACAAAACATTTTGATATCTTCCTGAATTGGAACTGGCTTTGTTATAGGGCATAAGATTTCACCCGAAACTGGTGACCGTTTAACATCAATAAGCATATTCTCAGATATTGGTTCTGAATATTTCGGCTTACTCAGAGCAATTATCCAAGACGTACCTGAGCATAACCCCGCTATATAATATATAGGTGAAATATCCAATGCTACTCCAATGCCAGCAGCAATTACACCAAGAAAAGTAGTTGTAAAGGCATCTCTATTGGCTGTATTTGAAGTTTTAAACTTTTCATTTCCTGTCAAATCAACCATATTATGCATGTGTTTTTCAACAATCTGAAAATTATATGTTGAGTCACTATTTGTATAATAGTTTAATTCAATTCCATATTTTGGTGATTTTTCAATTGAATAGTCACATTCTTTAAAGACCTTTGACGGAATGTAATTTGTAATTGAACAGCTAGTTAGAAAAACAAAAATGCATATTAATGAAATGGTTTTCATATTTTGGAGAATTTATAAATAGTTTCGTCTACTCTTTGTCGGATTTTCGGCTTCCTCCGCAGCTTTTCATGAATGCTAGCTGTTGAGTGTATCAGCAGTAAGGGATTGCGGGCTACAAACTTGTCAAGCTGACCTGTTTGAGCGTGGCAGAATGCAAGAATTACCATTAAACCCCTTATTGCTGCTACAATTAGTTATGGGCTGGGTTTATTACTATTTGATTACCTTTAACCCCCATTTCCCATTTTTATAAAAATACTCTTTCCCGTCAATGACACACTTAGCATCATCATTAATTTTACACAAACCTTTATCATCTTCATAGCGGAATTTTGCATTTTCGAAAGAAATTATTTTACCAAATGCAATTAATCCTCCTTTAAATTCATATTCCCCAGACTCGATATATCCACCTCCATTAAAACTACCACTGGAAAAATCCATACCATAAGTTACATTCCCAATTGCAATTAGAGATGTTTTATTATAAACATCTACCTTAATATTATCAAAACTTCCAAGTGAAACATAATCCACTTGACTAAATGAACTTTGGTCCGCCAATTTATTGAAACTTATGTTCATGGGGTATTTGCTACTTATTGCGATATATTTATAAGGAGGTGAGGTTAAAATAGATATACAGCACTTTTCAATTGCTTTTATTGTTGCGTCAATGCAGACCAAGGAAGAATCAACTTTGGCTTTTTGAGTTTGTTTGTTTTGTCCATAAAATGTTGCAGGTGCAAAAAGGAAGAGCACCAAAATAAGTAATCCTATTTTTACTTTATCTTTTGCAATGTAATCTTTCATATTTGTATTAGTTATATAATGTTCCCTTTCTTGAAAATTATATGATATTGGATAGACTTTTGTTCCTTCTTATATATGATATTGTATAT
>CAIWDQ010000540.1 GCA_903911455.1 uncultured bacterium | reverse complement strand
GGGAGCATCTCATCTGCTTGAGATAGGACTAATAAGATTATTCTTTAAATACATTTATTTAAATAGCATATTATTCTAAAAGAATCTTCTGTCAAATAATAATGTATTCTCATTAGTTAATTAAAAAGTCGTACCCAACTTTAGTTAGATACGACCTTTCTCTTCATTAATGAAACCTTACTAATTAATTATTGAATAATAAATTTAAGATAATAATTTGCATTTGCATTCTCAATCTTAAGGATATAGATACCTGCACTGAGATTACTTACATCAATAGATTTTGTAGCATATCCTGCTTTAAAATAACTTTCGTCAGCATATTGTTTTACACTTTGGATATTATAAATACTGAATTTAGTTAATCCATCATTAATAAAATCACCACTTAAATTCAATTTATCATGAGCTGGATTCGGATACATCTTTAAGCTCTTAATAATATTGTTTTCTTTAATATTTAAAGTACTTGTAGAGTCTAGTATACTGGCTATAACCTGCCATCCTAAACTTGTATTTATATTATCGGTTACAAAAACAAGTAATATTTTATTTGAAGATGAATAAATGTCATTTGGCAGATTAGTGCCAGAATAACTTCCTAGTATAGGAGCTGTAGTAGTATCTCCATCGTATATAGTTAAAAAGTCTTTTAGTGGTTCGGTTGAGAATCTTTGGAATGCAAGTTGTATTCGTTTACTAGGTTTTACTTTTACCAGCCATTGACAATTAGTATTGTTTGCATAATTAAAATTATATCCACTCCCATTATCAAAAACTGTATCAATTATTGTTTGAACAAAAATTGTATGAGGTTTACAATTATATAATGTTGTATATTTTATTTTCCAACCTGTATAAGTATTTGCATTATCAGTAGTAAAAACTACTAAAGCTTTTGCTGAAGAAGTTATTATACTTGGTGGAATATTATTACCTGAATAAACACCTAAGATAGGAGAGGAGGTCGTTTCTCCATCATATATAGTAACAAAATCTTTGTTCAGTTCAGTTTTAAACCTTGTGAAATTAATTTGAAGATAATCTCCAATATCTGGTTTAATCAACCATTGGCAATTAGTATTATTTGCATAATTAGTACTGATACCACTTCCATTGTCAAAAGTCCACGACTGAGCTGCATAATGTTTATTTGGGATACACAAAGGATAAATAGATGTATCAGCAACAATATTAATAATAGCATCCTGACCACTTGTAAAATTACCATTACCCGAGTTTAAATTATTAAGATAATAATAACCGTTATGATAACCACTCCATCCCCAATTAAAATGAAAGTAATTATTACCAGTATAACCGTCGCAAACCCATGCATGTCCCCCTGCCGTAGGATCTTGTCCACCATATAATACTGGATATCCCATATCAAGATTATCCATCAGATAAGTTCTCCATTGTTCGTCAGTGTATGCTGAATGAGCAATGTATTTGATGTATTTTCGATATTTAAAATCATAATACAAAGCATTTAAAGCATCACTCATTATAGCTGATGAGCCTGAAGGTGTATAATACATATCTACAGAAATGCCACAGGCATAAATCAATCGTGCAATTGCATCAGGATGTGTTGAATTAGCAATAGAAGGTGGAGTCATATATTGCCAATCATAAATAGTATCAAAATTAGCTGTTATTGTTCCATAACTTGGGTGAGAATAAGAATGTGAACCTTGCCCTTTTGTAGGATAATTATAACGTTTCATAATTTGAGCCATTGCCGTAGCTACACAACCTGCATAACATCTTCCTCCCGGTCCCATCTGATGAGTTGGGCATGATGCATTATAATTTTGACCCTGATCCCATGTTGTATTAACCAAAGGGCTTACAGATTTTGTATTACTTGAACTACCACCACTTTTATTTTCGGAAGTGTAAAGATCCCATGCATTTCTAATTTCAGAGCTTACCTCAGCTTTAGATGCTGAAGCTTCTTCAATTGCTTCAGTAACTTTATTCATCCACCAATTATAAGATTCATTATCGTTACTTACTGAAAAAACTTCATTGTCAGAATAAGCTAGAACAGGGTAAGTATTGTCGTCACCCGAAATTATGATAAAACCTTTATCACCATAATAAACATGTAATAAAACAGTATTAATCTTTAGCTTACTGTTAATTGCTAGATAGTTTAAAACAACATTGTCTGATGACTTTTTAACTTCAATTCTAAAGAAGTTATTAGCAACAGCCAATGCAGTTTTTTGATTGACTGGTTTAGCATTAACAATTGTTACAGTAATAATAAGAGCAAAGAATACAATTAGAACTTTTAGTATTTTTTTCATTTAGTACTATTATTTTATTATAATTAAAAACGAACCCTGAGGTTAACGAATATCTCTCTGCCTGAGCCAGGTTGATAGGAGTTAAGATCGGGATCCGGTTCGGTGAATGCAATATACTTCTTGTTTAAGATGTTTTTAGCATACAAACTTATTTCACCATTAAGTTTGCAAATATACCAATTATATGTAATATGAGCATGATATAAATTAAAACCATCCTGCGAAATTGAATAATGTGTAGGATCAGTGAAGATATACCACTTAGTTTGAAGCTCTGTACTTAATGATATTGAAAGCCTTTTAGTGATTTTATAAGTTGCTTCAGCAAAAAGTTGATGCTTTGGCGAATTAGGCAAATATTGATTTTTAATACTATCAGGAGATGTATAAGTAAAGTTAGAAAATGTGTGAGCTACACTTATCATTAAAGGATAAATTGGATTCCATTTTACTGAAGTTTCAACTCCTTTTCGGCTGCTATTACCTGTGTTACCATAAAATACTTCCTGGTTACCACGTGCCGGAGCTAGTTTAAAACGGAAGAAATCATCTTTTGTATTTAATAAGAAAACATTTACTTCGTAGAACAATCTGTCATGGATAGTACCTCTAAATCCTATTTCTTCACTCATTGAAGTTGCAGGAACCAGATTAGGATTAAAACCACCATAACTATAAGGATTACTTGCAAGTTCTTCGGTAGCAGGTGGAATAAAGCCCATTCCCCAGTTAGCATATACATTAAATGCCTTAGTGAAATTATATGTTACCCCTGCACGACCTGTTATCTTATTAAAATCTTTAGTGCCTGATAAGATATTACTTGATGATAAAAGATCATTCAACTTATTATGCATATTATCATAACGGGCACTTAAAGTAAGGCTTAATTTCTTTGTAAACTCAGTAACATTAGCTACATACAATCCCCAACTGTATTGTTCAATTGTTTGATTGGC
The DNA here is from genome assembly GCA_903911455.1 of uncultured bacterium. Taxonomy (GTDB): domain Bacteria; phylum Bacteroidota; class Bacteroidia; order Bacteroidales; family JACABE01; genus JBAXLO01. The sequence continues at coordinate 1,174 of CAIWDQ010000540.1, read as the reverse complement.
AAGAATAATAGTATCTTCAAGATTTGTTTCATCAAAACTATCAATACGATTCAAATCATTTTTGCTTTTAAACTTATGTTCTCTTATTGTTTGCCATTGAATATCGGCTCCTACGCTAAAAGTATTTCTTAAATCATTAATACCACATTTATAATTATATTGTGTTGATAATCCTTGTGCAGTTATATCGCGATAATCAGCAGCTTTGTTAGATGTTTCTTTGTAAGCTGTATTTCTTATAAATGCATTGAACTGCATACTTGAATGTTTATCAAAAGTAAGATCGCCGCACAAACCAGTCGTTATCTTTCCTGTTTTCTGATATTCATTAAATGGATTTGCATCTGGATTTGCCTGTAAGGGATTCTGATTTACCTGATCAATATTCAAACCTTCTGCATTCTGATTAAAGAAATCAGTCTTCATAAAAGTCTGTGTAAGTTTAAATTTTGGAGTTACAGTCCATGTAAGCTTCTCACTTAAATTACTTGACCAAAATCTGGTATGATCACGATAACCATCACCTCTAGAACGTGAATAAGTGATACGATAATTAAGATTATCCTTTGTTCCGTCCAATTGTAATAAGCCTTTAGCAAAGCCATTTGAGCCTATTGAAGTATAGAAAGTACCATTGATAGGTTTATCGCCACCATTAAGTGTTTGAATATTTAAGATACCTGCCGAAGCACTTCCTCCGTAAAGAGCTGAGGCACTTCCTCTGATGACTTCTATTTTGCCTACATTAGCCCAATCTACATCATAAAGATCAGATGCAAAGCCTGAAGGATCGTTAATTGTAATACCATCAATTATTACTTTGATACCTCTTAAACCACGTTCCGAAAGTATGCCTTGTCCTCTTATCGACATATGTATTCTCTCACCATTTGCCTTATTGTCTATTCTTACGCCCGGTACTAATCGTAAAGCTTCATCAACAGAAATGGAGCGTGGAGAAGCGTTAAGTTCTTCGGGTAAAATAACTGATGTGGCTGCCGGATTCGATGATAATTTCACAGGAATCTTGTTCCCTGTAATAATAATTCCGTCAAGGTTTTTAATCTTTATGGTATCTTTATCCTCATTTATTGTCTGAGACACGACATTATTATATATTGCTGCTAATAGTATTATAACTATTAAAATATTTTTCTTCATTGTTTCTAAAATT
>CAIWDQ010000539.1 GCA_903911455.1 uncultured bacterium | reverse complement strand
GTTTCTCCTTTATTTAAATAAAGAGCATCTGATGAAAACCAAGCTATTCTTAATTCATTACCGATTGTTGCCCATTCATATGAACCATTATTAGAATTCATAACTACACTTTCAATCTCTATTTTGTCAGATGGATAATCAAGAATTAATGATATTGCACCTATTTTATAACTTTCTTCAACTTTAATTGGAATTTCAATCAATTCTGAATTTTTAACTTTAATTCTATTTGAATTTAACAAATTAACCTTGTTGTTAGCTGACTTATTTAAGTTTGGGATAAAGCTTCGATTAAAATCACCTGTACATAAAGCATAGATATTTGTTGTTATAATATTGCTATCTGAAGAATTAATTATTAAAGGAGAATTAAATTCAGCATTAGCTGAGTTACAACTGATATGATCTCCTGCAATCCAGAAAGTCCATTCTGGTCTTTCAAAAGGTGTTTCATTTACAAAATGATTCATTATCCTTTGTGCATCTGTTGAATTTAATAATGGAGAAGTTATTCCAACTACATCCCCAGAATAAAATCTTACTTTTTCAATAGAACAAAAATTAGAAGGAAAAGCATTTACTTGTGCAGCATCAGTTCCATTTACACTTCCTTCGGTTGATATAGTAGACGATATTCTAAAATTATAACTACCCGGACACATATCAATAAATTCATAATATGCATTAGTTACAACATAAGTAGATTGAAAAGTTTCATTTCTAAAGAGATTAATAGTAGTATTAGTCATTGGGGTTAAAGCATTGTTATAATAATTAATAGTGCCATTGATATTATGAGGTTCATTAACTATTACTGGAACTGAATCACTAGCAGTGATTCCATTTGCATCTTTAGCCATATAAATATAGGTTGTAGATAATAATGGATTTGCAATTACAACCGCACCTATAGATGGGCTTAAACCGATAGTTGGTGCCCATATATTAGTAACCGGACTAGCTCCCCCACTTGAAACTCCATTTAAAACTACTGTGGATTTTCCTTTACATAGGTTTGCATCACTAGGTGAAGAATTTATTTCAACATTTAAACTGCCATCAATTCCTCCAATATCTGAAAAAGAAGTAATATTGTTTGCAATTAAGTTATGGTTAGTGTTATTAACCGCATTACATTTAACCCAAGGTAAAATACTATCCCATTTTGCTGTTGTAATTAATGCTTCATTGTTACTATTTATATCTGAAGAAAGATAAGTAGCAGAAATATTACAATAAAAGCCGGAATAACCTGTTTGAGAAATAGTCCAGTATCGAGTTAAATAATTTGTTGTGCTTGCATCATGAGGATGTTTTACATCCATTACTTTTACACTTGAAGAACCTGAATATGTTCCTCCATTAAATGTTAATGTTATTGGAGAATAATCTAGATTGCCAAAATTATCTCCAATTGGGAAGGTAAAAGAAGCATTTATGTTGTTATTCCCTTTTTTAGTAAGTACGCCTGACCCAGATTGAATTATCATATGATTTGAATCTTCACTCGTTTGAATTATTGTTGCATCAGACCCAATAATTAGATTATTATTACCTAAATCAAAGTTGCCATTCATTAAAGTGAAAATCCCATTTATAGTTGCATCATAGCAATTAATGTAAGATAATCCCATACTATTATTTAATCTGAGATTATTAAAAATAGTTGAATTAGAACCTTGAATGCTTTGTGCTAAATTCCCATTAAAGGTTATTGAACTTAAATTGGCAACAAATATCCCATTATTAATCCAATTATAACTTAGATAGTAAATCCCATTTCCACTTATTGAACCCGCATTTAAAATACTCTTACCGACAATTATTGCCCCATTGTTTAAAAGTATTCCATAATTGTTTTGTTGTTTATTTTTATTATTTACAAGCATAGATGTTAAAACATCTATTGAAGTATCACTTTTAGTTTGTGCTGATACTACACTAATTTCTTCAATAAATATAATTATTGAGAATGTTACTAAAAAGAATAAAGTAATGATTTTCATTATTAGACAAATTAAAAATAAAAGATATATGTTCAATTTATTTTAAAATGAATAATACTTATTTGCCTTCATCTCGCAATTGATAGATGGAAGTATCAACCGGCTGTCGTATTATTATATATATACAGCCCTGATTGTGATTAAATTATAAGCAGTTTTAATGAAGGCGAAAACAGTTGGGAACTTAATAAAGTTAATAATTCTTATTGTCATAATTATTTTGATTTAATACTTATTAGAAATAATGTACAAAGATACTAAATAAATATGTTCTTGGGTTCTTTTTTTAAACTTTTACTAAAATGTAATTTTTTGTTTTTGTTCTATCAGAATAAGCAAAGTTGAAACTTTTACTACATTTGTTAGTTAAGAAATACCAAAGTTGAAACTTTTAGTGCTTTTGTAAAAACAAATGTATGCAAAACTAGTGTTTTTATAATTTTACGATGTGCACATATAAGCAAAGTTAGTGTTTTGCTTATATGTGCACAAACAGAAAAACGCATAACAGCTTTATTGAATGTATGATAAAAAATATTTAGGAAATATAAAAGAATTGATGTGTTTTGTATTTACACAATTAAACGTGACTATAGTACAAGTGTTCTGTTTTTTTTAAATTTAAATTGATGAGATAATAAGTAGCTTTAATCAATTGTTATTATTCTTTTTAGCCTCACTTTCTCTAAGTCTCTTAGTCACTCCATCACTTAGTGTATATATATCTTAATTCTATTTTTAGTTGTTCAAAAACATTAAAGATGATAGGGCATTCAGAATAATTATCTAATAGAAATATGAGTCGTGAAATGAACTCATCTTTATGTAAATGAGGGAAAGTTCTACATGTTACAGGTCTTATCTCATATATTGTGCATTTGTTTTCATTAAGGAAACTGCAAGGAATATGAATGAAAACTTTATCTCCACCATCTTCTTTATAAATATATTGTTTTTCAAAATCAATTGTATTTATTTTTAGTACTTCACTTATTCTGTTTATTTCTTCATCATTTATATCGATAAAAAGTTTTTTACAACAGTTACCACACTTTGTACAATCTATTTGTTTTGAGATGGATTCATAAAGATGATGAACTATTTTGTCTATTTTAGCACT
>CAIWDQ010000538.1 GCA_903911455.1 uncultured bacterium | reverse complement strand
AGGATTCTTTGTGCCTACTGCATAATAAAAAGGAGCAATAGAAGTCAACGAATCTTTAGATGTAAAAGTAAAAGTCCCATAAGTTCCTATCATACCATTAAATGTACCGTTAACTGTAGTTGACATACCAACTAATTTTGTTGTATTAATATTGGTATCATACAAAGTTATTCTGGAATAATTAAATACACCTGAATCAAGTACAACATTCCATCTTCTATCAGTATTAACTGATAACATATATTGACCAGGAGTAGCTGAATAATTTCCTTTCATCACTGTAACCTTAATATATGGAGTGGTTCCAGCTGAAGGGTTAACAATAGTGAACGGATTATATAAAATAGTATCAGAAGCTGCTGAAACAGTTCCTACAGGATAAACCCATGATCCGGAACTAACAACACTTGGAGGCAACGCACGTGCCAATGTTCCATTAATAAAATTTGATGCTGAATAGCCAGTAATTGCAGTTGCTGCTGTACCGGTTACTGTCAGCACATTAGTTGAAGTATTAATTTTCCCTAACGTTAATGCTAATGTTCCAACTTTAAGACTTTTTGTTAAAGAAAGGCCTTTAGCATTATTTAATGTCAATGAACCACTGATTACAGGAGGCATTAAATTATTAATTGCAGAACCTGTTAAAGCAACAGTATCATTAAATATATAATTAGCTGTCATTTTATTTAATTTGAATGCTGGAGCAGTTAATGTAGTTAAGGTCCCAAAACCTTTAGTTAAAGTAAATATATTTGAAGTACTATCACCAAAAGTTATTGTTCCTGTTGCACAATTTAAGGTACCTGCAATTAAGTTTAATCCATAATTAATAACTGAAGGAGTAATTGTAACTCCACTTAAGTTATTCATAACAACTGAGCCAAGTAAAGAATTAGAAGGACAACTGAATGTTTGTAATACTGAACCATTAAAGACTATCCCACTAGCTGTAGAAACATTACCAAGTATCTGACCACTTGTTGAGAAATTTTTAGATACAGTTAATGTATAACCGGAAGTTCCATAACCTAAATAAGTTGCTCCGGTTCCAGAATTAGTAAAGTTATTTAATATAGTAGTTGCTGCATACATTTTAGTACCATGCTGTGCAGTAGTATTGTTTACAACTACATTCCAGAATTTACCATCAATACAGAAATACTGAGCTGTATTCTGTGATAAGGCATTCCCTAATTGTAAAGTACCACCCGTAATATTATAATTAGATGCAGTTGGAATTGGGAATCTTACATCAATTTTATTGCCCGTTCCTGAATTAGCATTTTGAACTATAATTGTTCCACCGGATATTGAGAATAAGGTAGGACTTGTAGTTGTATTTCCTCCAAGATATTCAAATGCACCTGTAGCATTAGTATTACCTACAGTACTTACTGTCATAGTACCACCACTCATTGTAAATGTACCTGCTGTAGAGCTATATATTCTACCTGTAGAATTGATTGCACCTCCATCCATTGCAAAAACAGAACCTGCATTTAAAGTAAGTGTATTATTAAATAATTGTCCAATATTATAAGTACCTTGAGATATACGAAGATATCCACTTAATTGTGCGTCTGACGATTGTCCTTTTACAGTAAAGTTAGGTGCATTAAACCAATAACCTGCATTTGCAGGGATTGTATAAGCTGCCACATCAAACAATTTACTTGTGAGATTGAAATTACCTGAAAACTTTATTATACCTGAGTTAGTTGAAGCAGTTAAGACACCCATTGAATCCGAATTGCTACCACGAATAGTTAAATTATTAAGATTAATATCTAAAGTTGGACTAGTCAATGGATTTACAGACCCTGTAAAAGTCTTAGCTAAGGTAAATCTATTAATATTATTTGTGCCTGTTCCATTATAATAACTTGCATATTGTCCCCAGAAACTTAAATTAGCATAATTAGATGAGTCAATAAATAAATTAATTACACCATTATTAGTAATTCCATTTTGAATATTAAGTATTCCAATAGTTCCTGTAGCATCTAAAATACCACCATTATTAACTATTAAATTAAAACACGAATCTAATGCAATATCCAGATGTACTGTTGATAAACTATCTATGTATGCAGTACTAAATCCATCAGGAACTATACCGTTTGACCATATTAAAGGATTACTCCAGTTTCCTGAGGTTATTGCATGCATAACTGTTGGAGTAAGTGTATTAGTTGACTGAACTAATGGATTTGCTGTTAAAAATAGCGGACCTCCACTACATAATGAGTTAGCTGCAAACACAAAGTAATAATATTGTGTTGCATAACTTAAATTAAAATTATCAAGAAAAGAAGTTGAGGTTTGATAACCAACTATTGTCCCCCCACCAAAAGCAGCTCCTGCTAAATAATAAGTTCCGTTAACAGGTGAAGCTGATAAAGTAGAGCTTGTACTACGAACTATTAAATAATGATCAGCATCAGGTGAAACAGAAAACGAACCTGAAACATATAAATAACTTGGTGTCATAATCATTGCACCTGGTTGATTTGTTGGCATAACACAAGGTGGTAGCTCATCTGCTCCAATAGTAGGTAAACCAGCCCTGGATTGACCATCAATATCTGTTGTTATCCCAGTAATAGGAGTCCCTGCAATTAAGGCAGTATTGTTAACATGAACATCACCTGGAGTTAAGAACATAGGGTCAGCAACTATTGAATGCATTTCCTGTCCAAGACCGGCTTGTAATGCCGTAATTGTTGCATAACTTGTTCCATTAAAAGTGCCGATAGAAGTTGCTGTTGTATAGTAATTATTATAATCAAATGAATATGAGGTAAGGTTTGTAGCACAACCAGGGCTCCCCCCACTTGTAATACCTGCTATAGAAAAAGCGGGTGCAGAATTACTATAAACTAAATTATTTTTAAAAGTAATATTATTATTACAACCATAATAAGTACCCATGTGAACTACCGCATTAGAACTAGTGGGATTTCCTACAAAAGTATTATAATAAAAGTTAATATAATTGTCGCCACCACCTATATCAAACACCCATGTTGGCGTACCTAAAGATGCTATATAATTGTTATAGAACTTAGCTTCTGCTCCTGCACTTCCTTGATTATTTGGATAACCTTGTATAGCAATCCCATTAGCATTTATAATACTATTATTATTAAAAGTCCATGGACCAGATAAGTTAGCAATAAACATTCCAACGGAACTTGTATTAACTGAAATAGTATTATAAGCAAAATTTACTGAATAAATATTATTTAAATTTACTGCTTGTGACTGTGTGTTGTAAAAATAATTATTACTAATATTTATTGTTGTGGAAGAAGCTAAAGATGCAAAACTAAAGCCAATTCTCCCAAAATTAATTCTATTATTAGTAAAATTAATTGATGAATAAATAGAGCCACTTGTCGTCCTTACAACATTTTGATTTGAATCAGTTTGAACTGTTTGAGAACCTATTAGAAGATTGTTATTAACATTAATATTATTAGCTCCATTCATAAAAACAAGTGCATTAGCATAAGTTGCATTTGTTGGTTGAATTGTCATTGCTTTTACAGAATAATATTGACCGCCATTAAATCT
>CAIWDQ010000537.1 GCA_903911455.1 uncultured bacterium | reverse complement strand
ATCTTTATTTTTATAAATAAAAAAGGGATAGTTTATAAATCTATCCCTTTTTATTATAGAATACGTTTTATCTAAACATACCGTTCACCTTTTTCACTTACTACATCGTTTACAAATTGACGTATTTGTTGTTCTTCTGTTTTTTTACAGATCAATAGAATATTATTGTCTTCAACAACAATGTAATCTTCCAAACCTTGTACCACTACGAGTTTATCTTTTGGCATATTTATAATACAATTTTTAGTATCATATTCCATTACATTTTTACCTATAATTGTATTACCGTTTTGATCTTTTAATCTTGTTTCATAAAGTGAACCCCAAGTACCAAGATCAGACCACCCAAATTCAGATGAAAGTACATATACATTACTAGCTTTTTCCATTACACCATAATCTATTGAGATATTTTTACACATGGTGTAAGCACTTTTAATAAAACTAGGTTCTTGTTTTGTATAATAATATTTAATCCCTTCTTTAAATATATCATCAATCTCTGGAAGATATTTTGTAAAAGCTTTCATAATACTTTTTAGTGACCATACAAAAATACCAGCATTCCACAGAAAGTCACCACTCTGTATAAAAGATTCTGCCATTACTAATTCTGGCTTCTCGGTAAACGTTTTTACCTTTTTAATTCTATGATCTATGTTATAAATATCATTTTCTTCGAATTGAATATAACCATATCCTGTATCAGGGCGACTTGGCATTATACCCAATGTAAATAGCCAATCATTATTATTTGCAGCTTGTAAAGCTGAATTAATAACCTCTACAAAATTATCTTCATTTAAAATAATATGATCTGACGGAGCAACAACAATGTTAGCGTCAGGATTTATATGATTAATCTTATAATTGGCATAAGCGATACAGGGTGCAGTATTTCTACGTGCAGGCTCGCATATTATCTGTTCGTCTTGTATTGATGGTATCTGAGATTTAACCAGCTCACGATATATTTCGTTCGTAACTATAAAAATATTTTCAGTTGGGCAGATTTTCTCAAATCTTTTAAAAGTTTGTTGAATCAACGTCTCCCCTACCCCTAATATATCTATAAATTGTTTTGGTTGAGAAGTTCTACTCATCGGCCAGAAACGTGACCCAACGCCACCGGCCATTATTATACAATAATTATTATTCATAATCTTTCTTTGTAATTAAATTTGATTTTGGCAAAATTACACAAAATTAAGGAATTCAACTAATAAATTAACAAATACTAAATTTACTATTTCAATCACAAACTAAAATGGCATTAAGAGAATTTAAATATTTAAAGAAAATCTTATCAAAAATCATTTTCATATGCACCATTCTTTAAAACATTATAATAATTTTGATTTAATGAAACACATTCTTTTGACCATTTTAAAGTTTGAGCCAGATAGTTTGATGAATCAAAGATTATCATCCCAGCATCATACAATTTAATCAAATCCTTAATATGTAGACGTGCATTATGCGAAATAATAAGAAAATCTATCTTCAGTCTTATGCCATCATATAGCTTTGAAACAGGCTTATCAATTATTGCAATTCTTGAACTATTAAGTTGAATAAAATAATCAGTATGTAAATTTGATGCTTTATTTTCTTTATTATAATGATAAAAAATTTCGTAAGTGAAGTTTTTAATACCCATCTGAGTATAATTATTCTCTAAATGGGCATTGTATTTATCTTTATCTGCAAAAACTATACTATCAGCTAAAATAGTGCATTGCTTTCCATTTATAATATTAATGACTGTCATTTTATTTATATCATACACAAATAATTTCTTTTGTGTTAAATATTGATAATCTGTAAAAGCAGATACTAATAACATAAGAATTATTATTATGAAAGCAGGAAATAACATCCTCTTTATTTTCATAAAAACAAAAAGAAGTAAGAACAAAATAAGTAAATAAAGAAGTATTGTATTTAAACTATTGAAAGCAATAGAACGGGTGACAGCATTTGGGAATGTTTCAATGAAATGTATGCTTGAATTCATACCAAAGATAAGCCAAACAAGAACTTTTGTTAGAAAAATACTTATAACAGGTATAAAAGATGTGATTAGAACTACTATCCCCATTAATATTATTGCTGAAGCAAAAAAGAAAACAACAAGATTTGTTATTAAAAACAGGTTGGGGAATTGATGAAAATACAATAAAGTCAATGGCAATGTGAATAATTGTGCAGCAATTGAAAGGGCTGTTACCTGCCATAGTTTATTTATCAAGAATTGTTTGGGATGCCAGATTGAAGCTACTGGTTTTTGTAATAAGAGTATTCCGGCAACTGCCATGTAAGATAACTGGAAACCAACATCGGCTAATAGGTTTGGATTAAAAATCAAAACAAAGAAAGCTGATGCTAATAGTATGTTGATTGAATTGAGTGAACGCCTGTTATTTCGTCCAATACTAACGAAAGTAATCATAATTGCTGCTCTGAATACAGGAGGTGACAGACCTGTCATTAAGGCGTAAAACCAGATTACTATCAGAATAATACTTGTTTTAATATATTTTCCATTATTAAATCTATCTAGGAAACCCAATAAGAAGTTTAGCATTAAAAGAATGATCCCTACATGAAGTCCGGCTACAACAAGCACATGCACTGCCCCACTCCCCTGATATTCTTTGAATAGTTCTGAATCTATATGATCGGTTTGCCCTAATAATATAGCTGATATAACTGCATATTCCCTCCCTGTCATATTATTATCTTCAAATATCATTAAGAAATATTTTCTTAAATTTGAAGCAAATGCTGTAATTAAATTCCCTTTGCCTTCTTCAGTTCTCTTAAATTGGTTTTTCTTAACATAAGCCTGATAATAGATATATCTGTTTGCCAGGAAAGCTTTATAATTAAATTCGTTTGGATTTTGAGGAGCTTTTACTTCATTAAGTTTAGAATTAATAATTAGTTCATCACCATAATTAAGGTTGTTTGATATAGAATCCTTCTCAAAGAAAATAATTCCCTTGCCAAATGTGGGATGCCATTTACCTTTAATGTTAGAAGCGTCAACCTTAATAATAGCTTTTGTAGAGTTTTCTTTTACAGTAAGAGGTTCTATAATTCTTACACGATATAAATCTGCGTCCGAAAGATTATTCCCATAATATGTAGTATCATTTCTAAATGAATTTGCACTTATATATATATTGTATCCCGAGACGAATAGAAATGCACTTAAAATAAGGCCGGCAACCCAGGTTTTATTTCTTTTTAAAAGAGTATTTGTGAATATTAAGACTATTGAGGTTAGAATAAATAATATTAACAGGAATAT
>CAIWDQ010000536.1 GCA_903911455.1 uncultured bacterium | reverse complement strand
TTAACATATCGTTAAGCATTTTCATACTTTATCCTAATCTAATAAGAAGTAAATTTGCTAGTTATTATATTGCATTTAATAATATACTAAATACTATTTTAATAAACTAAATTGTATGGATAAAAACTCTACTAATATTATTGAAGATAACTATGTTGAGATATTAAATGCTATTCCAATTGCTTCAGTTTGTATTGGCTATGATCAGACAATAAAATACATTAATAAGAAGTTTATTGATCTTTTTGGATATACTATCAGTGATATTCCAACAAGCTATGATTGGTTTAGAAAAGCTTATCCTAATGAAAAGTATAGGAATGAAATAATTAACGATTGGCAAAATGATTTTAATGACTTCAAAAATAAACAAAGAACACCAAAACCTTATGAAGTAAAGGTAGTATGCAAAAATAATAAAATAGTTTATATCGAAATTAATACAAATCTACTTCATGAATGTATACTTTGTACATTTACAGATATTACACAACATAAAATAAATCAAGAGATATTATTAAATAACAGGAAACTTTTAGATAGAGCTCAACAAATCACCCGAATAGGTTATTGGGAAATTTATTTAAATACAAATAAACTTAATGCATCTCAACAAGCTAAAGATATTTATGGAATTCCTCTTGAATTAGAACTTACATATAATGATATAAAAAATATCCCATTACCAGAATATCGAGATATGCTGGATGATAAATTAAAAAAACTTATAAAGAATAATGAAACGTACGATGTATTTTTTCAAATATGTAGAGAAAATGATAAATCTATCATAGATATTCATTCAATAGCTGAATTTAACCAATTAGAAAACAAAATATTTGGAGTTATACAGGATATAACTAAAATTAAGAAGACCGAGAAAGAAATAATTAAAAATCAAGAACAAATTAATGATATTTTAAATGCATCTCCAATAGCAATTGTTAGTTTTAATAAGGATTATAATCTTACTTTTTATAATAAAAAAAGTAATGAATTATTAGGATATTCAGAAGCAGATATTTCAAACATATATGACTGGCTGATACTTGCTTATCCTGAAACTGAATACAGAAACGAAATTATAAGAAATTGGAACTATAGTATTCAATTATCTATTGAGAATAATTCTGAAATAGATAGTATTGAAGCTTATGCTAAATGTAAAGATGGAACAATACGCTATTTACAATTTAATACAAATATCCTTACAGATCTAATTTTAATATCTATAGTTGACTTAACAGAACATAAAAAAACAATGGATCTCATTGTAGAAAATGACACAAAATACAGAGCACTTTTCGAAAATAGCACAGATGCCATAAGTATTACAAGAAATGGCTTAAATGAATATGTTAATTCTGCATATTTAACTATGTTTGGTTATGAAGACATTAATGAATTACTAAACCTGAATCCTGATTATTTAATAGCTGAGGAGTCTATTAATATGGTTAAGAAATACACAGAGAGTAGGTTAAATGGAGAAGAAGCTCCAATATATTATGAAGCTAAAGGAATTAAAAAAGATGGAACTATTTTTGATGCAAGCATAAAGGTATCATCATATAAGTTAAATAATGAACAATATATGTTGATTATTATTCGTGATATTACAGAAAGGATAATTTTAACTGAAGCACTTATAAAAGAAAAAGAGAAAGCTGAAGAATCAGAAAAGCTTAAGTCTGCATTTCTTACAAATATGTCGCACGAAATACGTACTCCAATGAATGCAATTATGGGCTTCTCTGAATTACTTTGCGACCCTGACCTTGATGATGATCAAAAGAAACAATATTCAGATATTATACATAAACGAAGCGATGATTTACTGGTTATTGTAAATGATATACTTGATTATTCAAAAATTGACTCCAATCAAATAAGCTTACATTATTCAGAAGGTGATTTCCAATGCTTATTTGTTGATATAGTTAACTTCTTTGAATCAAAAAGTTTAATTGAAAGAGATAATATTACCATTAAAAGTATTTATGATCTTAGTAAAGAAGAAAGTTATATTAAAAGTGACTTTGGTAAGATAAAACAAATATTGATTAATCTTTTAAGTAATGCTTTTAAGTTTACAAAGGCGGGAATCATTGAAGTTGGATGTAAATTAACTGATAACAATATGATTATGATTTATGTCAAAGATAATGGTATTGGTATTCCGGAAGATAAAATTGAAATTATCTTTGAACGTTTCAGACAAGTTGACAATTCGAACACCAGACAATATGGAGGTACAGGTTTAGGCTTATCAATTTCAAGAGGATTAGTGAAGTTGTTTAATGGAGATATTTGGGTTGAAACCGAAGTAAACAAAGGTTCTACTTTTTATTTTACTATCCCCTACCAACCAGTTTTAAAATTTGAAAAAGAAATGAAGATAACTTCAAATCAAATGTACAACTGGGAGAATAAGAAAATATTAATCACCGAAGATGACGAATTTAACGCCCTATATATTACAGAAATCTTAGCAAGTACAAAGATCAATATATTAATAGCAAATAGCGGCAAGGAAGCTCTCGATTTATTTAATAAAAACAATGATATAGATATTGTATTAATGGATGTAATGCTTCCTGATATCAATGGGATTAATCTTACAAAAGAATTGAAGAAAATAAAAAATAATCAGATCATTATAGCACAAACTGCTTTTTATAGTTGTGATGATAAAAATGAATGTATTAATGCAGGCTGCAAAGATTTCATCTCAAAACCTATCAATAAAACAGTACTGCTTAATTTATTAAATGGGCACCTCTCTAATTAAATGACATATCCACTATTGATTAACGACTTTAGCTTTAAATTGTTTCTGATAAGCTTCCCAGGTCATATTAAAATAACTGTTATCACCAAAGTAGTGTAATACTGCTTCAAAGTTTGCAGCTTCCATAAAGCCTTGTGTAACCGTAATTGTCCTACCCATTTCATCTAAAAACACATAAGAAGGATACGACATTTGTCCATTTAATAACGTTTGTGCTATCTGATGCACTGACCGATTAGCAGTAGAGTTAGGATTAACGAATACCTTTCCATCTATCACTACAGTATCTTTTCTTTCTGCATCTAATTTTACTGCAAAGTAATTTTGATTAATGTATTCAATTATAACGGGATTGCTAAAGGTAGTTGCATCCATTTTCTTGCACCATCCACACCACTCAGTGTAAACATCAACCAAGATTTTCTTTTTAGGAAATAATTTTGTTAAGGCCATAGCCTCTTCAAAAGAGTACCAGGTAATCTTAGCAGGTTGTTTTGTTTCTTCTTTCTTTTGAGCAAATATATAATTGGTACTAAATAGGATTACCAATGAGATTATAACAATTTTCTTAAGATTCATATTGTATTATTTTTTGCAAAAGTAATAATTTAAGTAATAAAAAAACAAAGATAACTAAGTTTTAACAATTGACTTTGACTTCAGGAGCAATTTATCATATAAAAGTAATAAAATAGCTGTCCCAACGCCAATGCTTGTGAATACTATCCAGATATTAGAAGGATGATAGGTATTCCAAAGGTAATTAGTAAGTTGATGATTTGTCATGTGCATTGAGGATGCTGCTTTATTTAAATAATCATTTTGAGTAAACTCTTTGGAAATCTCTGGTAAAATAATGCCTCTTACATTTAATTCAGTTTGCAATAATGTAATTTTATCAGACATATTAGTATATATTCTACCCGATAATATCCCTGCAAAGAGATTACCGCCGGCAATAGGCAAAAAGTTCATACCCATATACAAAGCTACTTTATCTTTAGGTGCAATACGTCCGATATATTCATAAATCTTTGGAGAACCGGCCATTTCACCTATCGCAAAAATCATTATAGAAATAAAAAGAAACATAGAGTTCTGTGTAACAAACCAAAGCCCCACTCCTATCGCACAAATAAATATTCCGCCTATCATAGCATTTAAAGGTTTAAACCTCATAACAAAACTAGATATTAACAACTGAAAAGCAATGATGTAAAGTGCATCAATGTTAGTCAGCATTTCGGGTTCGATGATACCGGCACTTGTTCCTATTTTAGAAGCCAGAAAAGGTGATATATTAGCAATAGCTTTATAAACGATAGTTGTATCCACCCATTGGTCGATGAAGTTTGGCAACGTAAAAAAGAGTTGAAAATACATTGCCCAAAAGCCTACAAGTATCACCATAAAGATAAGGAACTTATAATCTTTCATCACATAAATAATATTCTTAAAGATATTACTTATTATCACTTTTAAAGATTCGTTGTTCTTTTCTCTTGCAGGTTCTTTAAAGAATATCAATAGTATTAATAGGTTAATTGCTATGATTATAGATGCCATTTCGAACACATAGTTCCAACTAAAGCCTCTAAGTTTTGATGCAAATATAGGACCTATAAAAGCGCCGATATTTACTATCCAGTAATATATTCCAAAGCCTACAGATGCGTTACTTTCGGTTGTAGTTTTGGCTACAGTGGCTGAAATTATAGGTTTAAATAGTGCTGCACCGACTGCAACGAATAAAAATGCCATGAAGACGGTTGCATAAGTCGTCATTAAACCCATACAAAGATAGCCGATTATGAGAATGGGATACGCAATAAGTAGTATCCTTTTGTAACCAAACTTATCGGCAAGTGCACCTGTAAAAATGGGGAGAAAATAAAGTATTGCAGTCACAATACCCATAATATTACTCTTTTGTATCTGTGTAAAACCTAATGCACCTGTTTCCTGAGAGCCTGTGAGGTACAAAGCCAATACCGCAAACACACCATAATACGCCCAACGCTCAAATAGTTCCATCGTATTGGCAACCCAAAACGAACGGGGAAAGGTTTTTAATACTTGTGTTAGTTTCATGTGGTTTATTATTGATACATATTTAAAATCTATTGCAATAATAAAGAGATTTTGCCGATTTCTATATTTAATTAAGCTTTTTTATAATTAAATAATGATGATACAATGATATGGATTTCTTATTTCAATCTAACTATCGTTAAATATAAGTATGTAATTAAGAAAAATTAGCATGTTTTCAGGAACTGACAGCATCCCGTTAGAAGCTGAAAGCATCCCATCAGGAGCTGAAAGCATCCCGTCAGGAACTGAAAGCATCCCGTTAGAAGCTGAAAGCATCCCGTTAGGAACTGAAAGCATCCCGTCAGGAGTTGAAAGCATCCCGTCAGGAGTTGAAAGCATCCCGTCAGGAGCTGAAAGCATCCCGTCAGAAGCTGAAAGCATCCTGTTAAGAACTTACAGCCTCCCGTTAGGAACTGAAAGCCTCCCGTTAGGAACTGAAAGCAACCCGTTGTTAACCTGTATATTGCTATAACAATCATTCCAACTGTTATAAGAGTGCAAAATTCTGTTTCTCCTACTCAATAGTAAGATATGGATAAATCTTATTATAGAAATCATCATAAATAAGAGGCGCCTTTTAGTAAATGGATTTTCGATTATTTGTAAATAATCACAATTAGCTTCCTTTTCCAAAAATTTATATGGAGACGTTGACTAATCTGCTATGCTTTCTGAATTTTGACCTTTTTATATTCCGTTTACTTAACAATTATTTAAAATTTCATTACCCCATAAAAGCTATTCTCATTTTATACATTATTTACAAATAATATCAGTAATCTAAATACCTTTGCCATTTTATTTATGAAGTTT
>CAIWDQ010000535.1 GCA_903911455.1 uncultured bacterium | reverse complement strand
TTTACACTACATCATGGAAGATTTACACTACTTCAAATGAGTTTTACATTACTTCAAACTAGATTTACACAATTTCAAACAAGATTTACACTATTTCAAATAAGATTTACACAACTTCAAACAAGATTTACACCGGTGTAAATCTTCCGTGAGAACGTGTAATGTTAATGTGAAATTCTTTTTATTTTGATGAAAAAATAATTTAATAGGATAATATTGAGCAAAGTAAAGTTGAAACTCTTCATGGGAAATCATATTCCCGCCAAGGGCAAAAAAATAATAAAAATAATAAAAACGAAAAAGATTAAAACCTAAATAAAAAACATTAAAAACATCCTAAAAATCATAAAAAAACCTGCCAAGAATAGAAACTTGACAGGTATATAAATTTATATTAAAAAAATAAATGTTTTCCTAAAAGCCTAATAGACTAAAAAGCTAAACTCCTTCTTCCCCTTACCATTTAAACATAATTTCATCTATAAATAGCCACGAATCCTGTCCTGCAAAGTCGTGCCACTTAGGCAATTTGCCTGTAGTTTTAGCAGTAAAGCGAATAAAAGAATATGTTTTATGATTTTTGAAAGGAATAGAATATGTAATGATGTTTTCAGGAGTATTTTTATCAGCAATAGTTGGTTTTAAAGTGCCTGCAACTTCATAATTGAAGCCATCAACAGAGCCCTCCACAATAATAACGTCAGGAAGCATGATCCACGACCATGGTTTGTATAAAAAACGAACATCAAGCTCATTGATAGTAAGTGGTTTCTTAAGATCAAAAGTCGCAACGAAGTCCTTTTTCTCCACACCAACCCAATTAACCCTGAAATTTTCAGTATTACCCATCTTCCCATCAAACAAAGCAGTATCAGAGCCTCCAGTATACTTCTCACCAATAGAATTAAGGTACGAAATCTTCTTTACAGGATTAAATGCAAAGGTAGAATTGGAGATAAGACTGTTTAAATGACCCGTTTGGGTAGCTATAGCACGCACAGTAGTAGGCGTAGTAACCTTAAATGGAGCCTTATAGACCGGCGAACTTAAATCAGGCTTGCTACCATCAGTTGTATAATGTATAACGACGCCAGGATTAACATGTTTTAAGGTGTAAGTAGCTATATTATCACTCTCTTTCGCATAACTTATAATCGGCAGACGATTCATTTCGGAAGCATAACCAAGATAATTGAACCAATAGTATAATTTTTCATCAGTAATGGTAGAGAAGTTTACAATTTCGGTCAACATGCTGTTTTTATCAGCTTCATATTTATTAATAAGTTCTAAAATTTTGTTAGGATAATAAGAAATACTGCTCGCTAAACCAGCAGCATACAAAAAAGACTCAGGAGGATTGGAAGGACCATTCATATTACAAGATTCAGTCTTGAAATCCTCAGCAATTTTCTGTATTCTACTGAATAATTCCTTCTTACCATCTAAAATATATGTTTTTCTATTCATATCTTTTGAAGGATATATCCTTACCATATATGATTTGTTAATATCGGATAGAGGAATATTAATAATTAAAGACAATGTTTTTCCATCATAGTTCCAGGTGTTATCGCCACCATCATAATTATAAATATATTCTATTTCTTTATTAATAATAGAATCATTATTATTCTGTTTAACGCATTTAACAGTAACTTTTTCTGGTGGCATACAATTAGGAAATTGTAGCTGATAAGCTCTCTTAGTTGACATACCTTTAAAAGAACCTTTAATTAGACCAATGCCAACCATTAGATTACTATCATCATCAGTTTGTTTGAAAATATATGTAGTGCGACATTCTCCATTTTGGTAAGCAGAAGTAGTACCATCATCTTCGTAATAATAAATTTCTTTATTATCAGAATTATTACTTGGAATAAAAACAAGAATAAGTGTATCAGGAATCCTTGTGAGATTTTGAACAGGCGGATTCATAGGAATAATAGCACCAGCTTTAGCATATACAGGAACTTCATTCAACGCAAAGTCTCTTTTAATAATTTGGTTGCCATTAAGCAGTTTCCCCGAATGTATTTCAAACCATTCGCCTTGCGGAAGCCATATTTCTTTAGAACATAAGCCTGTTAAAGCATCAACTTTAGTTGCAATTGGAGAAACAATCAGATCATCACCAAAGAAATACTGATTTTTAAAAGTATAAGCATTGTTTTCTTCAGGGAAATCATAATACATCGGACGGCAAATAGAAATACCATCATCATAAGCCTTACGAGCGTTCTGATAAATATAAGGTTCTAATTGATAACGGGTAGTAATGGCTTCGCGCATCATCTCAAAATGATTTGGATACATCCAAAAACGACGTTCAGTGGCACCACCTTTAGTGCAATGTGTCCTTAAAATAGGACTATAAGCACCAAACTGTAACCAACGCAGATACAGCTCAGGATCACGGTCGTTACCCATGTGCCCACCTATATCATGACTCCAATATCCATATAAAACATTGGAAGCAGTGGGTGTAAAATAAGTTTCATACTCCAAAGTAGCCCATGTAGAGGCCGCATCGCCCGAAAAACCAATCTGATAACGATGATTACCCATGCCACCCCAACGATGAAAGAGCATAGGACGCTTCTCATTACGTCTTTCCATATCAGTAAAGAAAGTATAGTTAAGCCACCAGGTATTACTAAGTCCTTTAACACCTTTATTTTCTAACCATTGCTGCCAATCCAGCCACCAAAAGTCTATACCTGCTTTCTCAAAAGGATGCAATACTTCATTAAAGTATGTTTGCGCCCATTTTTTCTCCTCAATCTTAAAAGGAATAGGTTTATGACCTGCTGTATCAAAGTTATATGCTTTCGCAAAACGATCATAACAATCTTCAAAAGGAGCAATACCTGAAGCAGGATGGAGATTAAGAGCAGTTTTTAGCTCCATTTTATCAGTCCACTTTAAAAAACGATCAGGATCAGGGAAAAGGTTACGATTAAAGGTGTAACCGGTCCATCCAACAGGCTGACCGAACTCATCCATCTTCTCATAACGAGTTCCAATACCCCATGTATTATGCCATTCCATATCAATGATCAAAACATCAATAGGAATATTATTATTTTTGAAATCTTTTACCAAACTACGGAATTCTTCATCAGAATAATCCCAATATCTGCTCCACCAATAACCAAAAGCAAAGCGAGGAGGAACAGGAATCTTACCTGCAACCTTAGTATAATCTTTTAAAGCCTGTTTATAATCATGCCCATGACCGAAAAAATACCAGTCAACAACATTAGTATCCGAACGAGACACAACCCAGTTCCAATCAGAACCATCAAACAAATGTCTTTTACTGTCATCAATTAAAGCATAACCATTACGCGAAATCAAACCATCTTCAAGCTTAACATCAGCTTCAGTAAACACACCATCAAGAGTTCTGGTAGTGCCTTTAAGGTTCTTATCATCAATAACTCCCGGTGTCCAGGAAATATGTTTATCATTTAAATCAAATAAAATAATAAGATTATCTTTAGTAAACTTAGTATTCTTTTTATAAATAAGTTTAATATGATCAGTAGTAATAAGTAAGTCATTCTTAGAATCATTAACCTTAAATTTAGGGACTTCTAAATTACGATTAATAAAAACAAGAGAAGCTTTATCTTCAAACTTTCCATTCTCAGAATACTCCATTCTAATTAATTGAGATGTTAAAATAGTAAAACGAGCATTACCTGAAACAATAACTGCCTTGGGATTAGCAACAGGATTATCATTTTGAGCTGAAACAATAAATATTGTTAACAGATAGGGAATTAATAGAATTAACTTAAGTCTTTTCATAATTTGAAGTGTTTATATAACAAAGAGCAAAAGTAAATAAAATAACTAAATAAAAAATTATGCAGATTTAACAAATAATTATGCTTTTAAATGGACAATTAATAATAATTTTGTCTTTTTAAAGTTAATGGTAACAGACAAGTTTTTTAGTTTGAAAAAATATCTACTTATAATAATAATTCTTTTGCTTTCGTTAAGCACATTTGCAACTCATGAAAGGGCTGCAGAGATAACCTATCGTTGTCTGAATACAAATACTTTGCTTTACGAAATTAAACTTGTAACATATACTTATACACCAAGTCCTGCTGATAGACCTCAAATGACATTAGTATGGGGCGATGGAACTTCATCAGTTGTAAATAGAACTTTAAAGATAGATTTAGCAGGGGATATTAGCCGTAATGAATATGTAACTACTCATACTTATCCGGGTGATGGAACATATAAGATATCAATGGAAGACCCAAACAGGAATTATGGAGTTATAAATATACCAAGTTCAGTTGATATTCCAATGTATGTAGAAACTCTTTTAATAATTAGTCCTTTTATCAATCCAAAGAATAATTCGCCACAGTTACTTAATCCTCCACTAGATGAAGGATGTGTTGGAGTCCCTTTTTATCATAATCCGGGTGCTTATGATCCTGATGGAGATAGTCTTTCATATAAATTAGTTCCTTGTAAAGGTTCTCAAGGTATAAATATTCCGGGATATACTTTGCCAATGGCTAGTACTTCTGTTTCTATTAATCCTATTACTGGTGATTTTTATTGGGATAGTCCTGTGATGCAAGGCGAATATAATATTGCGATATTAATTGAAGAGTGGAGAAATGGTGTACGTATTGGTTATGTAACTCGTGATATGCAGATTATAATTGCAACTTGTAACAATCATCCTCCAAAGATTGATCCGATTCCTGATACTTGTGTAACTGCAGGTGATACTATCAGATTTAATGTTCATGCTTATAGTCCTCCCCCTGATTTACGTCAGGTTACTTTAACTGCTTCAGGAGGTCCGTTTATGTTAGCTAATAGTCCTGCACAGTTTTATTCAATCTCTGGCACACCTCAAGTAAATGAAATGTTTATCTGGCCAACTTTGTGTGAACATGTTCGTAAACAACCTTATCAGGTAACTTTTAAAGTCCTGGATAATGGAACTCCTGTACATTTAGCTGATATTGTAAGTACTTTTATTAAAGTAAATGGCCCTGCACCAAAGAATTTATCTGCAATAGCATTTGGTAATAACATTAAGTTAAACTGGAATAAAAGTATTTGTACAAATGCTTATGGATATAAAATCTATAGAAGAAATGGCTTTTATGGTTATGTTCATGGCTATTGCGAGACAGGTGTACCGGCATATACAGGTTATGTGCAGATTGCTACTTTGCCTAATGTAAATGATACTACTTTTGTTGATGATAATAATGGGCAGGGACTATTACATGGTATTGATTATTGTTATATTTTAATTGCCTATTATCCTGACGGAGCCGAAAGTTATGCATCAAATGAGGCTTGTGCAGTTCTTATTCGTGATGTCCCTATTATAACTAATGTAACTATAACTAATACTAATACAACTTCAGGTAGTGATACTGTTATGTGGTCAAAAGCTATTATTATTGATACTATTCAAGCTCCGGGACCATATAAATATCTTATTTATAGATCAAGTGGATTTACCGGAAGTAATCTTGCTTTAATTGATTCATTAAATAATATTAATGATACTATTTATAACGATACAGGTTTAAATACTGTTAATAATCCATATAGTTACCGTATTGATTTTTATAATGATCAACCTACAAATAGATTTAAAATAGGAAGTACTCATATTGCTTCTTCTGTTTATCTTACTTTAACACCTTCTGATAAGAAGATGATTTTGACATATAATTTTAATGTTCCATGGATTAATCAGCAATATGTTATTTATAGAAAAAATCTTATTACAGGTGTTTTTGATTCAATAGGAGTATCTAGCACTACAACATATGTTGATAAAGATCTAGTTAATGGAACACAGTATTGTTATTATGTTAAGAGTGTTGGGAATTATAGTATTGGTTCAATCATTAATTCTATAATTAATCTTTCACAACAAACTTGTGCAATTCCAATTGATAAAATTGCACCTTGTCCTCCACTTTTAAATGTTGAAACTATTTGTATTAATTCAGAGAATGATTTGAATTGGATTAATACTGATTCTTGTTCGGGTGATATTGCAAAGTATAATATTTGGTATAAACCTCAGGAAAGTGGAGATTTTACTATTATTAAAACTATTAATGATAGAAGTATTACTCAGTTTAAACATACTGATTTGCCCACTGTAGTTGGTTGTTATGCTATTAATGCTGTTGATTCGAATAATAATGTAGGAGTATTAAGTAATATTATATGTATTGATGTTGATAGTTGCGCAAATTATGTCTTACCTAATATCTTTACACCTAATGGTGATGGGAAGAATGATAAATTTGTTCCTTTCCCTTACAAAGCTATTGAGAAAGTAGATATGAAGATATATAATCGTTGGGGTACAATAGTATTTAAGACTACTGATCCGAATATTAATTGGGATGGTAAAGATATGACAACTAAACAGGATTGTTCTGATGGTGTTTACTT
This sequence comes from uncultured bacterium, assembly GCA_903911455.1. Lineage (GTDB taxonomy): Bacteria > Bacteroidota > Bacteroidia > Bacteroidales > JACABE01 > JBAXLO01. Next base: position 143 of record CAIWDQ010000535.1, on the reverse strand, counting down.
TTATGTTTGCGATGTGTTTGAGAAAAGGCTTAAAGGCATTATTTCACGTCAGATTCATGGAAGTGTTACTATCTTAAGATAAAATTAATTATGAATTATGAATTATGAACTATTATCCGTTTCATATTGGCGATTACATAAGC